>JAMPHT010000029.1 GCA_023663285.1 Bacillota bacterium | reverse complement strand
TACTACATTGTAGCAAATTTCAGTACCCGATGCGGCGGTAAATTATCATTTATCTGCTGATTATTACGTATTTTTCTATCAAGTGCATCTAAAATACCTGCAATTTTTTCCTGTTCCTCATACTTAAAACACGGAACCTCATATTTCATAATTGCAGCCTTGTCTCCACGGGGCATCTTCGTACCCTTAGATGTTGCCATCGAATACTCAAAAAAGGCATCATCAGCAATCAAATAGTAAAGGAATCTGCTACTTACCCCTTTCTTTGCCCGAAAAACAAGTACATCATTTGAACACCCGCCATCAAATTCAGCAAACCATATTTTTTTAAAATATGGCCGAATATTTGAAACCAGAACATCTCCTTTATAAAACGAATGTGTCTGTTGTACCGCCGGTAAAGCAGAAGCTTTACATATCCCACCTTTATTAGGCAACATATTCTCTGTGGATATATAAATATCCTCATCTAAAGCAGTTACATCTACTCTTCCGCTGGCATACTCGCATATATCTGAAAGATTATATTTCATACCCAATCGCCCCCAGCTTCTTCCTTATTTCCTCTTCTAATTCATGCGACTCGGCAAACAACCCTGACAATTCAGAAGTAAGCCTTTGCATTTTTTCCTCAAATGGCTCTCCATCCTCCTCTTCCTGCTCTATTCCTACATATCTTCCCGGAGTTAAAATGTAATCTTGTTTTTCTATTTCCTCTAATGACGCTTCCTTACAAAAGCCCTGAATATCTATGTATTCCTTTCCCCGCCTCCAATTCTGGTATATATCCGCAATCTTTCTGATATCCTCTTCTGATAATTCCCGAACCTTTCTGTCTACCATATGCCCAAGCTTCCGGGCATCAATGAACAGGACCTTCCCTTGGGAATGCTCACCTTTCCCTTTCCGCATGATCCATAACGAAACCGGGATACCCGTAGAGTAAAAAAGCTGGCTTGGCATCGCTACGATACATTCCACAACATCATCTTTTACCATATTTGCACGAATATTTCCCTCATTTGATGTATTTGAACTCAAAGAACCGTTGGCCAATACAGTACCTGCCACACCGCCTGCCGGATTCAAATGATAAAGCATATGCTGAAGCCAGGCAAAATTCGCATTTCCGACAGGAGGAATACCATATTTCCATCTTGGATCTGCCTGTAACCGTTCTCCACCCCAATCTGAAATATTAAAGGGCGGATTCGCCAATATATAATTTGCTTTCAACGTCTTATGTTGGTCATCATGAAAGGAATCCGCATTATGTTTTCCAAGGTTCGCTTCCAACTGCCTGATTGCCAGATTCATTTTTGCCAATTTCCATGTAGTAGGGTTGCTTTCCTGACCAAAAATAGAGATGTCTCTGACATTTCCCTGATGTTCTTTGACAAATCGCGCCGATTGGCAGAACATACCGCCACTTCCACAGGCAGGATCAAAAATCTGCCCTTCAAAGGGCTCTATCATAGAAACAAGTGTACGGACAATACAGGACGGCGTATAAAATTCCCCACCCAGCTTCCCCTCCGCGCTTGCAAACTTGCTTAAAAAGTATTCATATACCCTGCCTAAAACATCCCTTTCCTGTGCTGCCGTTGAACCTACTTCAATATTTGTAAAGAGCGTTACAAGTTCTCCAAGCCTCGTCTTGTCCAATTCCTGACGGGAATAATTCTTAGTCAAAACCCCCTTTAAGGAATCATTCTCCTTTTCTATTGCATCCATTGCATGATCTATAATGCTACCTATATCTGTACTTGTAGCATGACTTTTAATTTCACTCCATCGGGCATCTTTAGGCACATAAAAAATATTTTCGGCCAGATACTCATCCCTGTCCTCTTCATCGCCATAGCCCTCTGCCAATAATTGTTGATATTTTTCTTCAAAGGAATCAGAGACATATTTCAAGAATATAAGCCCCAACACCACGTGCTTATATTCTGCCGCATCCATGTTCGAGCGCAATTTATCCGCCGCCTGCCATAATTTTTCTTCAAATCCTATATTAGTTGTTCCTGCTGCCATAATCAGCCTCCACATTTACAAGCTTATCTACCATATATCCTATTCCTTCCTGTTTAAAATATAGCATATACTCCAGCATTTATCAATATCCCACGCTCTTACAGCTCACCCCTTTCGTCAGGATCAGCGTTCATATTTTATTTACAATTCATTCAAGCTTTTTTAAATTTATCATCATTCTTTGGACATTTTCTTGGCCTATACTAAGACCATGCAACGAAGCAAGGAACAAAACAACAAGCCAATCACAGTTACTTTTTACTAAATAACTTTTTCATAATAAATGCCAAGGAACCCGGTTCCTTGGCATCCTCCCTTTTCTGGGGTAATTTTTCACTGTTCGGCACATATAGATACCGCCGCATTGATCATCGGTATCCTTCCAGCCTTTCATTCTATCCGTTTTCAGGCGGCGTTACCGTATATCGTACACGCTTCTGATCTTCAGCCCCACAGGGCGGCCCTTTATGATTTTAAGCCTTCTGGTCCCTCCGTTCATGTCAAAATAATTGTCCGAGAGCAGCATATCCTGATTTTCATTCTGGACCTCCACTGATTTTGCATAGGCTCTTGCTGTGACGATCAGCTCGTCGCCATCCGCTTCCACAGTAAGGCCGGGATCTGCAAAATGAAAATGCTTGGGCGGACAAAACAGGACTGTGCCGGAGGACAGCGGCAGCTCCTCGGCGCTTTCGATTGCCCCCTTTGAACTGTCTTTCTCGCGGCCCGACGCTCCGATCACGCTTTCTCCGTCTGCCTCCCAGCATTCATAGCTCACATAATTTTCATACAGGTCCGCATCCATGCAGTCCTGCTTTTCCAGCCAGACTGCAGAAAGTCCGGGCACCGTGACCAGTGCGTCGCCACCCCTGAGGATCTCTCCCCGGCTGTTCCGCAGATTCCATTCCACCCGAAGTCTCTTTTCTTCTACGGTCTCATTGGCTATATTCAGGCGAATGGATCTCTTCACCTCATAGGGCTGGGCATTAGGATCAGTGTCCTGGGTGAGGATCCCTTCCTCCTGACAGGAGATCAGAACAGGCGCGAAAAACCGCTTCGCATAATACTGGGCCGCTTTCCATCTCCCGCAATAATCAATGGTGGCCCAGCTTGCCACCGGCCAGCAATCGTTGAGCTGCCATATGATAGTCCCCATGCACCTTCCCCTGTTTCGCCTGAAATGCTCAACGCCATACCGCAGGGCCTCCGCCTGCAGAAGCTGGGACGCATAGAGCGTCAGGTCGAAGCTGCCGGGATACAGATAGGTCTGCTCCATATAATTCATGATCTTACCGTTTGCCGAGCTGTTGCGCTGATGTTTTTCCATAACATAGGAAAATATATTTCTGTCCTCCGGCTCCGCAAAGGTCTCCACGGTTTTCAGCAGCGGAAAGGACTGGAAGCCAAACTCAGACACATACCGGAAGAAGAATTTCCGAAACTCCGTGATAGGCTTGTTTCCATGCCAGACGTCCCAATAATGGGTATCTCCCCTGTCAGGGTCATTAGGGTGGTCGAAGCTTCCCCCTGAAGAAGGACTGGAGGGCCAGTAAAAGGTATTGGGATCATGCTCCTTCAGCACTTTCGGGATAATGTACTCGTACATCTTGATGTAATCGGCCCGCTCCTGCTGCCTGCTGACCCAGAGACCGCTCTCCACAAAGGATTCCATCTCATTGTTGCCGCACCACAGCGCCAGGCTGGCATGATGCCGGATGCGCTTTATGTTGTCGATAAACTCCGCTGTAATATTTTCCTCAAATTCTTCCGTCAGTTGGTACACCGCGCAGGCAAACATGAAGTCCTCCCACACGATCAGCCCCAGTTCGTCACAGGCGTCCCAGAAATCATCACCGGGGTAATACCCGCCGCCCCACACCCGGATGCAGTTAAAATGAGCGTTCTTCGCCTGCATCAGCAATTCCCTTGTCCGCTCCGGCGTCACTCTGGGCAGAATATTGTCCTCCGGAATATAATCCGCTCCCATGGCAAAGATCTGCACTCCATTGATCTCATGGGCAAAAGTCTCGCCGTACGCATCTTTCTCAATATGTACGGTAAGAGTGCGCAGGCCGATCCGTTTTTTCCAGCTGTCCAGGATTTCACTTTCCCGCTCCAGAACTACCTCCACCTGATAAAGAGGCTGCTCTCCGTAACCGTTGGGCCACCAGAGCCTGGGTGCTGGGATGAGCAGCTCCGGCAAGGCAATGCCGGTGGATCCCAATCCTTCAAAGCTGTGCGGACGCCCGTATCCTGCAGCCTCCGGAGCTTTCCGGCCACTCGATATTTCGGCAAAGCTATGCTTCAGTTCATATATTTCTCCCGCCGGACCCGTGACTTTTACGGTATATGACAGCCCTGTCAGTTTCCTTTCGTCCCTTCCAAAGGACAAAATCCGCTCTTCGCCCGGCTTGTCCACATCCACCCGGAATCTCAGTTTTACTTTTCCCCCGCTGTGCTCCTGGGTAATATAAACCCCGTCCAGCCTGGCAGTATCATACCCTATCAGACTTACGTTCCGCCAGATCCCCGCATCCGGCAGGCGGGGACCCCAGTCCCAGCCGAACATACAGTGAGCCTTTCTGAGATAGGAAAATCCTCTCATGGCGTCTGAGCTGCCGTCGATAAAACGGCGGTCATACGCCTCCTGTATATACCGGGTGGGAGAATGCAGCACGACCTCAAGCTCATTTTTGCCCTCACGCAAAAGCTCCTTTACCGGATATTCAAAGGTTCGGTGCATATTGCAGACCGAGTCAAGGAGACTGCCGTTCAGGAGGATATCCGCCACCGTGTCAATTCCCTCAAACCGCAGCAATATCTGTGCGCAGTCCCGCAGCCGGTCCGATAGCTCAAATTCCGTCCTGTAGGTATAGTCCCTGTCCATCAGCGCCAACGCCTTTAACTCGTTGTCGCGATAATAGGGATCTTCCATTTTCCCATTGTCCAGAAGCGCCTGATAGACGCTTCCCGGCACCCCGGCAGGAATCCCCTCCCCTTTTCCGTCCACATATAAGCTCCATCTGCATGAATCACTGTCCAAGTTCTGGGTATACATAGTCTGTCCCTTTCTGTCCGCACATATTTACCGCTGCCTGCTTCCCGCATTTCGCCTGCGTATATTTGCGGCTGCCTGCATTCCGCCTGCACATATTTACCGCTGCCTGCTGCCTGCATTCCGCCTGCGCATATTTGCGGCTGCCTGCATCCTGCCCGCTTCCCGTCTACGCATATTTACACCTTCCGCAGGCATCCGCTACTTACTCTCTCCACAGTCATTCACCTGCTCCGCTCACATGATAATACTGCTCTGGCCCGCTCCTAGGGTAATATGTATCCGCTTTTCGCCGCATATGACATCCGCGTCATAATCACTGTCAGCATGGATCTCCGCAGTAGTAAGCCGTCCTTCCTTCCATGTCATATATAATTCTGCATTTCCTGCCAGTCTTAGACCCCTGACAGAACCCGCCTTCCATGCCTTTGGCAGCGCGGGAAGCAGCACCGCTCTCCCCAGACTGCTCTGTGCCAGCATACCGCTCATTGCCGCGCAGGCTCCGAAGTTACCGTCTATCTGAAAGGGCGGGTGCCGGTCAAACATATTGGGATAAGTAGACTGGCCCAGCATCTTCTCAATATTTTCATAAGCCGCTTCACCGTCCCAGAGGCTGGCATAATGATTCATGATCCATGCCCTGCTCCAGCCCGTGTGGCCGCCTCCATGAGAAAGCCTGTATTCCAGCGTCTTTCGCGCCGCCGCAGCCAGCTTGGGCGTGCCATCCACGGTGATCTCTCCTCCGGGATACAGACCATAAAGATGGGAAATATGCCTATGTCCCGGCTCCACCTCCTCATGATCCTGCTGCCACTCCATGATCCTGCCGCTGTCGCTGATCTGCGTGGGGGTCAGCCTGTCCCTGCAATTCCGAATCTGCTCCATCAGCTCCGGAATACTTTCAACATCCGCAATCTCACAGCCCTCCGGCTCTTTCTCTCCCAACGCCTCCCATGCGCCCAGACAGCCCGTAAAGAGGTGCCTCAGGATCTGATTGTCCATAGTGGCTCCCACGCAGCAGGAGCCTTTCTCACCATTCGGCAGCCTGTAAGAATTTTCCGGGGAAACAGAGGGGCTTGTCACCAGATAACCGTTCCGCTCGATCAGAAAATCCACAAAGAACAATGCCGCCTCCGCCAGAACAGGGAACGCCCTTTTTAAAAACGTTTCGTCCAGCGTGTATTGATAATGGGTCCAGAGGTGAGTGGCAAGCCATGCCGCCCCCATGGTCCAATAAGAACCGGGATACCAGATGTCCTGGGGTGCGGAATCGCCGTGGACGTCCGTGTTGTGGTGAGCCACAAAGCCCCGGCAGCCGTACATCTCCCGTGCGGTGCGCCTGCCGGTTATCTGCACCTTTTCCAGCAGGTCAAACAGCGGCATATGACACCGGGAAAGGTTACAGCTCTCCACGTGCCAGTAATTCATTTCCGTGTTGATATTAATGGTATACTTGCTGTCCCAGGGTGGCGTAAAGTCTTTGTTCCAAAGCCCCTGCAGGGTGGACGGAAGCCCGCCTTCCCGGCTGCAGCTGATAGTCAGATACCTGCCGAAATCAAAGAGCAGCTTGCTTAAGCCCACATCCGCCCTGCCTTCCTTCGCCTGCTCCAGCCGCTTATCCGTGGGCAGACTGTCAAAGGCTTCGACGCCCTCCAGTTCAAAGGCAAACCTATCGTAAAGAGCGCTGTGATCCGCTATGTGCTCCGCCAGCAGTCCCTGATACTTTTTCTCTGACGCCCTCTGGATTCGGGCCGTCAGATTGTTGTGCAGCAGCGTCTGCAGCGCCGCCTGGGTCAGATACTCCAGCCTCTCATATTCCGGAATGTCCTGCCGCTGCGCCAGACCCAAGTAATGCGCCGCGGCGGGACAAAAGGATGGCGACGTTCTATTTTTCACTGCAGTTTCCCCATCTACAGGCAGGCTGAAGCCCTTCTCCGCAAATTTTTCCTTGAAATTTGCCACCCACGCGTTTTGCTCCTGTATTCCGTAATGATAGGTGGTGTCCGCGGTAAAATACAAAATAACCTCTTTTGCACCCGCGGCGTCAAGACTCTCCCCCAGCGCAGTGACTTTCCCCTGCCCCACTGCTTCCGCCTGCAGCATCATGGAGAATTCATATCCGCCCCTGCCCAGATTTCCATAGAGTTCAACAGCATCATCCCCGTACCGTCTTACGCCGTCAAAAAATTTCCCCCGACGCATTCTGGCGGTAAAATCCACCGTGCCGGGTCCATCCGCCGTAAACCGCATAATAATACAGTCCGCCGGATGGGAGGCAAAGATCTCCCTGCAGTAAAGGGTCTCGCCCACCCTGAACTGTGTGCGCGCCACCGCCCTGTCCAGATCCAGCGTTCGGGTGTAAGCTGTGACATTTTCTCTGTCTATGCCATAAAACTTGAAAGCGATCTCACCTAAGGTCTGGTACGGGTGCATACTGTCCGGACATCCTGTCATGGCCTTGTCCATCAAACGCTCTGCTTTCGCAATCTGTCCCTGATCCAGATATTCCCGAATCAAAGGCAGATTCCTCTTGAAATCAGGGTTTATCCGGTCTACTCTGCCGCCATACCATATGCTCTCCTCGTTCAGTTGAAGCTGCTCGGCATCTGTCCCGCCATACACCATTGCCCCCAGCCTGCCGCTGCCTATGGGCAGCGCCTCTTCCCACTCAGCCGCCGGCTGCTCATACCATAGTCTGCTCATGTGATCTCTCCTGTTCCCTTTCTGAAGCTGATCTATAATGGACGCTTATCTGCCTCTTTTTCTAATTCTTTTACAATCCTATTTTCCAAAACTTCATCCAAAACTTCATCTTGACGTTTTGAATTTTTCCACCAACACATTGATCCATTGTTCACTTTCCCTGTTTTCACGAACATCTTGCGTTATAAAAATCTCCTTTACCAAAAACCCATTACTCATCATAAGATTTTTTAATTCCATCTCTTCATAATCATAAAACGCTCTGCCCTTATCGATTCTCATACCTTTCCCATATTTAAAAGAAGCATACAATATCCCTTCTTCTTTTAAGGCATACCAAAAGTGCTTCAACACCTCACTCATTTCTATATAAGGAATATGTAAAAGGGAGGCACACGCCCATATTCCGTCAAATTCCTGCTGAAACTGCATTTCCTCAAATCCCATGCAAAGAACTTTTTGATTTACCAGCTTCTCGGCCTCTTTACATATTTCACTTGAGGCATCCAACGCTGTTACTTTATAGCCGGCATCTAAAAATGCTTTTGCATCCCGTCCGCTTCCGCAGCCTGCATCTAAGATATGAATCATATGCTCCTGCCGGTTCAAAAAATGCAAAAATTTATCCCTGCAATAACTCATGTCAGCGTCTTTTGTTGCACGACAAAACTCTTCTGCATTTTTGTCATAATACGATATTGTCCCGCTCATCATTATCCTGCACATCCCTATAGACCCAACCCTTAAATCCACAATTTTTTGCAGATTGATATACCGGCTGCAAAATCTCTTCCAACGCGTGGGAAAATCTTGTAAAATCCTGCCCCTTTTGATAGATCTTTCTTCTTACCGCGTTATCGTTCAAATGCTCCTTTGCACATTTTTCAAATTCATTATGCAGAGCATCATATTGCCACATCATCTCATAAGAAAAAAATTCCAACCTTGCAAGCTGTGGGAAATAAATATCCCAATCCGGTAAATTGTTGCTCTTGCTGCTATTGATACTTCGCGTTGTAGGATGCAGATTCCAAAATTCGTCATGAGCCACATACGACCACGGCACAAAATGGTCAATGGAAATATCCTTTTCAGACAGCAGCATATGCCCATATATTTCGTGGATCGGCTGAATCTCCAATAATAACTTCCAATATTTTTTAACCTTCTCCAGCTTCCGTTCCTGCGGCGGATATAATTTATCGGCAATCCCCGGAACACTCGGATTGCGTCTTTGTAAATAGGTAACAATATTATACTGCAGCCAACCGCTTATGATCTCCTGATTGTGATGTATATATGTAAGCCACTCCGAATTAAGCCGTATGACCGTCTGCATACCGTTTAGCGCATCAAAGTAATACATTAATCTGCGTTCCTGGTTGATTTTAGAAATAAGCGCGCTTTCCGACACATCCCATTCTTTACCTTTGACCTTATCCATAAATGGAGCCTGAATACGGTACGGAACATTTTTTGTCAATGTTCTTTTTCGCTTCGCGACTTCTTTATCCGTACAGTTTTTTAGATAACTGATGATGTTTTCCTTCTTTTCTGAAGATTTCAGCTGCGATATCTGCTGCAAATAGAGCACCAGGCTTTCCAAAGTATCTCTGGGTCCCAGATTCAAATGATACTCAATCACCATATACCACGCATCCGCAATCATTTCATCGACCAGTTCTTCATATGTTATACAGCTTTTGCCCTCAAGCACCTTTGAGACAATCGCCTGAAACCAAAAAAATTTATAACATTCGCTTGTATTGTCGAATATACGGCTCAAATATTGAATTTCTAAAGTATCAGAATATGGTAGCTGCATATAAAATATCCCTTTATTTGAATCTATAATCTGCCCAAAGAAAAGTCAAGAATTCTGGTTTTCCGTTCCGCCAGCATCGCCAGATAAAAACGTCGCTGCAGATCACTGAGAAACGGCGTATTATTTATGATAGCCGCAATTTTCCCCATATCTATCCGTAATGTGATTCGTTCTAAGGCATGATTGCAGTCCTCGTTTTGCAGTGATGAAATAAAATCAAAATATTTTATCTTTTTCCCATTCAATAAAAGTGCAGATGTGGGTATTTCAAAAATCCGATAATCCATCTCTCGTTTATTAGCAAGGACCAATTCCATGACAGCTTCATCTGCCTGCGGATATAGACTGCTGCCACAGTCATAAACCGGTGCCAGCTCTATTGTATCGTTTTGCGTATCGTAAAGAAATCCCCAATTACCATTATGCCGATCCCAGTTGCCGATAAAAGCATCTACGATAAACATATCCCAAAAGCGCTTTGTCAATTCTCCGGCATCTATGGCCGTCTGTTCACGAAAAGTAGAGAGAATATCGGAAAGCTCTGTGCCGTAGCCATTATGCTCGGAATCAATGATCTGATTTTTCAGCGAGGCAAAATCCTGCAGCACAACGCCGGGTCTCGTAAAATCTCTGCAAGCCACAACAATCTTCTTCCTGCCTTTCACCAGAAATGTGCCAAGCAGCGTTTTCTGGACAGGGATTCCAATACTCTCATAAATCTGGCAGCCGAGATATTCCGAAAAACAACTGTTACTGTAACTCATCGCCTTGTTTCTGGAAGGTGCCGCAGGAAATTTCAGCATATATTGTTCACCTTCGTAAATTACGGAGATTTTGCTTCCGTTTGCTCCGGCATATGCCTTGTTCCGCCTTTGCAGTTTGGTAAAGTCAATATCCTCCACACCCTCACACCCTTTCTAACCCCAAATACTTCTCCCGCAGATACCACGCCTGTTCCGAACTGATGATTCCGTTGACCTCTGCGTTATTGATGTCGGTCTGCAGATTACAAAAATCACAGTCCCAACGCATATACTTCTCTCCCTTATCCAGTCTGGCCCAGGCTGCCTCCATTTGCAAAATGGATTCCCGCAGAAAATCAGGCAGGCCGCATTCCAAATAGGACTTATCTTCCGGCAGGCCGGTATCGTCGCCGCAGGAGGACAAGTCCATGATCTCCTCCATCGTGCAGTCCAGCGCCCTGGCAAGCTGACGAATGGTTCTGGCGCTGCACCGTTCCAATTCACTGCGCCCGGCGCAAATATCCATGATAGTGGTCTTAGGTACACCGCTGATTTGAGAAAGACGATATTTTGTAATGCCACGCCGATCAAGATATGTCTGAAAGTCCAAGCCGCTCACCTCCGCATATAACTTACTCCATTTATTATATCGGTATACCGAACGGCTGTCAATTATCTGTTTTTCTTGCATATATTTTTACGCTATGGCATAATATAAGTAAGAAATTCTTACTTAAAAGGAGCATAAAAAAATGAACACACAAATATTGACAGTTTCCTCCAAAGGGCAAATTTCTTTACCAGTCGGCATCCGCAAACTCCTATCAATTGATACCGGTGATAAACTGGTGGCATATACTTCGGGCGATGTTATTATGCTCAAAACTTTAAAACTCCCTTCTACAGAAGAATTTGAAGCTGCACTGGATGAAGCACAAAAATGGGCAATGTCTGCCGGATACAACGAGAATGATGTTGATAATATAATCAAATCTGTTAGAAAGAAGAAGCAAGTATGAAAATTGTGATAGATACAAACGTTCTAATTTCAGGTGTGTTTTTTGGCGGATTTCCAAGAAAAATTCTCAGTTCGGTTGTCAATGGAGAAATGACTGCCTGCGCCACGCCAGAAATTATCGATGAATATGAATCGATTGTCCAAGAAATGATTGACCGAAAGCAGGGACATATCAACAGAAATATTCTGACTCCACTAATTACAGCCATGGAGATCATTGAGCCTGTTACCCATGTAGAAATATGCCGAGATCCTGATGATAATAAATTTCTTGGATGTGCAAAAGATTCTCGTTCTCTTTATATCGTTAGCGGTGATAAAGACCTTCTTGCGGTTGAAAAATATAAAAATATTCAGATTGTAACAGCAAAAGAATTTTGTGAAAAATATTTATGCAGCTAATGCAAATTTTCCTTCTGCTTCTGTGCAATCAGCGTATCCATGCAGTGCTTATGGGGCGTGCCGCCGCTGTTGCAGTCAAATACCTCTTCCCGGCAGGTGTGGAAGAGCCAGTCGTGATAATATCCGAACAATTCCCCCGAACGCCACAAATGCCGCTTTTCTTCATCCCTTGTACCATCCGCCACCCGAACGATAAAGGGCTTTTTCACAAATACATTCATAGCGTTTATGCCTGTATCCGCCGTATGCGCTTTCAGACTGCCGCAAAGCTCCTCCCGCACGGTTTCAGGCAGAAAGTGCAGCACGCCGCTGCTGAATATGATATCATATTCCGAATCAGGCCGGTAGTCCATAAGATCCGCTTTGAAAAAGCAGACCTCCACCCGGTTGTGCTCTGCAAGCCGCCTAGCCTTTTCGATGCCCCGCTCAGAGATATCAAATGCCGTCACTGCATACCCGCATTTAGCAAAAAATACCGCATCCTTCCCCTCTCCGCAGCCCATATCAAGCACCCGATAAGGTCTGACCGGCGGCAGAATTTTCATAATATCATAGCAGATGCGGTTGGGCATCAGACCCCAGTAGTAGTCCTCGGTGCTGTACCGCCTGTCATAGTCCGTCACCACACTGTTATAGCCCAGCAGCCCATCTACAGTAGTATGCAGCGCTGCCGCCAGCTTCGGAAGCATTTCCACATCCGGAAGAGCCGCGCTGTTTTCCCATTTTGACACTGCCTGAAAGGATATGCCCAGCATTCCGGCAAGCTGATTCTGGGTCAGCCCCAGCTCTTTACGCCTTTTACTGATTACCTCGCCTGTTTTCATATGATTTTCCGCTCCTTTCAACACATCCTGCCATACCGCTTCGGCGGCACAAACAATCCGTGCATTCCGTTTACGCTTATCATAGTATATTTCGACAGTACCCGCAATAACGGGGAAAGAGAATCCGCCGCTGAAATTCACCCGACAGTTGAGCCGATCTGCAAAAGGCGGCATTTGTAAAATCTGCGCCGCCGGATACTTGGCGGGAACCGGCGCCCACAGAAAAACCGCCGTCCGGTTTCCATCGGACGACGGTTCTCATTAACATAAGGGCAGTTTGCAGAGCGTGCTGCCCGTTATTCTCATACATATTCTCAGGCTTTTCCCACAGAGCCAAACAACTCCATCTTCTCCTTAACGGTAGCCTTGATTGCCTCAAAGCCGGGAGCCAGAAGCTTACGGGGATCAAAGCCTTTGCCTTCCTGATCCTTACCTGCCTCAATGTACTTGCGGGTAGCTGCCGCAAATGAAAGCTGGCACTCGGTATTTACATTGATCTTTGCAACGCCCAGAGTGATCGCTTTCTTGATCATATCGGCGGGAATGCCTGTGCCGCCGTGAAGCACCAGGGGCATATCGCCGGTCTTTTGCTGTACCGCATCCAGTGTCTCAAAGGAAAGGCCCTTCCAGTTTGCAGGATATTTGCCGTGAATGTTGCCGATGCCCGCCGCCAGGAAATCGACGCCCAGATCTGCAATCTGCTTACACTCGTTAGGATCGGCGCACTCGCCCATGCCTATCACGCCGTCCTCCTCGCCGCCGATGGAACCGACCTCGGCCTCAATGGAAATTCCCTTTGCATGAGCCGCTGCAACCAGCTCCTTTGTCTTTTCAACGTTCTCCTCAATGGGATAATGGGAGCCGTCAAACATGACGGATGAGAAGCCTGCCTCCATACACTTGTAGCAGTGCTCATAGCTGCCATGATCCAGATGCAGCGCTACGGGAACGGTGATGTTCTGATCCTTTATCAGTCCGTTCACCATGCCGACCACCACGTCATAGCCGCCCATGTACTTGCCTGCGCCCTCGGACACACCCAGGATAACAGGGGAATTCAACTCCTGAGCAGTCAAAAGGATCGCCTTTGTCCATTCCAGGTTGTTGATGTTGAACTGGCCTACCGCATAGTGGCCCGCCTTTGCCTTTTTCAGCATTTCCGTTGCAGAAACTAACATATTACTTACCTCCGTTTTATATTATTTAAAAAATATTGCGTTCATTATATCACTTTTTGACTTTTATATCAATTCCCCTGCAGATATTCCTGATATTCACCATAGTGTGGCTGCCGCCGTTTTCCCCGTCCAGGGTCCAGGTGACAGACTCCGTCGATTCCAGCTTAAGCTCCGCCGTGCGGAAGCAGTACATATAGCTGCTGTCAATGTTGCGGTTCAGCAGGGAAACCATGATGCTGCTGAGCTCCACGGGGTTCCTCGGCCTTTTTATCAGAGTCACCTCAAACACGCCGTCGTCCAACTTTACATTTTTCCCGGTGATATTCTTAAATCCGCCCACGGACATGGAATTGGTGATCATGCCGAAAATGAAGTCGTCCTCGATCACCCGGTCGCCGTAAGTCACCTTCATAGGGTAGGACTTTATGGCAGACAGGCGGTTCATCCCTTCCAGAAGATACGCCATATGGCCCAGAACATTTTTCACGTCCTGCTTTGTCTCATAGGACACGTCCGTAAACAGGCCGAATGCCGCGATATATACAAATACGTCGCTGTTGAAGGAGCCGATATCGCAGGCAAAATCCCTGCCGTTCACAATGACCTCCGCCGCCCGGACCATATTTTTAGGCAGGGAAAGACTGCCGCCGAAATCGTTGGTGCTCCCCGCAGGAATATAGCCAACGGGCACCCTGCAGCCGCTCTGCATCATGCCTGTAACTACCTCGTCCAGGGTCCCGTCGCCGCCGCTGCACACCACCAGGTCATAATCTCCTGCCCGCTCTTCCACCATCCGCCTGGCGTCGTCATGCTTTCTTGTGGGAAATATTGTTATGTCATATTCCTTCGCTGCAAAAATATCCAGTATATCCGCAAGCTTCGTTCTGATCTGCGCCTTGCCCGCTTTTGGGTTATACACAAAAAGAAGCTTTTCACCCATCCGGCACTCCTCCGTAACAAAACTCACTATGCGCCCTTTTTTCCTTCCAGGAAATTCTCGATCCCGGCAACAGCCGCCTGCTCGTCTGCACCTTCCGCAGAGACCTCCAGCTCTTCCCCATTGTCCAGTCCCAGGCTCATCATTCCCATGATGCTTTTTGCATTCACTCGCTTATTGCCTGACTGAATGTAGATTTTGCTTTCATATTTGCTGGCTTCCTGCACCAGCAGCGCTATGGGCCTTGCCTCCATCCCATTCTCCAGATTGATCCGGATGTCCCTCTTTGTCATAATATTTCCTCCTCTTTTTTGAACTGCTTCCTTCCTCTTGCATTTTCGGCAAGCTCGCTGAGCTTACGCAATCTATGATTGACCCCTGATTTTCCCATGGGGGGATTGAAATATTCCCCAAGCTCTTTCAGCGAAGCATCCGGGTTTTCCAGCCGGATCTCCGCCATCTCCCGCAAGGATGCCGGAAGCTTCTGAAAACCATAATGAACCCGCAGATACTCTATGTCCTCCACCTGTCTGGCGGCGGCGTTCACTGTCTTGGCAATATTCGCGGTCTCGCAGTTCACCCGTCTGTTCACGGAATTTCTCATCTCCTTCAGAATACGGAGATTTTCCATATTCATCAGGGACACCGGCGCCTCGCAGACATTCAGCAGATCCACAATGCCGGAGCCTTCCTTCAGGTAGACCACATAATACTTTTTGCGCAGGATGATCTTTGATTCGATATCAAAGCCTCCCATCATTTCCTGCAGCTGCTTTGCCTTTCTTTCATCCGTGCAGGCAAATTCCAGATGATAGCTTTTAGCCGGATCGCTCATGGAACCGACGCTTAAAAATGCTCCCCGAAGGAACGCCCGTCTGCAGCAGGTATTTTTCACGATCAGACGGCTCACCGGCTCCTCCAGACTGCCCAGCTTCTGGAAAATTCCCTGTATGTCCTGCTCACTTAAAGCAACGCCATTCTCTATATTATATGTTTTTTTCAATAATGTAAAGCCTTTTCTTACGACCTCTTCATTTTCGGTCTGAAATCCAATGGTATAATTTCCCTCC
Organism: Bacillota bacterium; assembly: GCA_023663285.1. Lineage (GTDB taxonomy): Bacteria > Bacillota > Clostridia > Lachnospirales > Lachnospiraceae > Acetatifactor. The sequence continues at coordinate 26,453 of JAMPHT010000029.1, read as the reverse complement.
GAATCTCTCCCATACTGGCCGCAGAAATTCATGATCGCCGCCAGTTCCGCTATCTGGCAGTGCCTTGCCGGGCTGATATGCTTCGCCAGTTCTTCCTTTACTTCACTGGAAAATGACATCGTTTTTCTCCATATATCAAAAGGTTCCGGTGGTGATATCCCTGTGATAAAGCTTCATTCCGTAATCACCCTTGTCCTTCATACGCCTGTACAATTCATTTGCAAGGGTGACGCTCCTGTGCTTGCCTCCGGTACAGCCGATAGCAATGACCAGTCGGTATTTTCCCTCCCTGACATAATTCGGTATCAGAAACTGTATCATGTCCGTCAGCCTGTCCATGAATCCTTCCGCCTCTTCATTGCCCATGACAAAATCCTGTATCTCCTTATCATTTCCCGTCTTATGCTTCAGCTCGTCAATATAAAAGGGATTCGGCAGGAAGCGCACGTCGAACACCAGATCCGCATCCGCCGGGATACCGTACTTGAAGCCGAAGGACATTACCGTCACCATGAGGCTGTTGTACTCTCCGTTTTCCACAAAGATCCGGTCAAGCTCCGCTTTCAGCTCCCTTGTGAGGAGATTTGTGGTGTCTATGACATAATCCGCGCTGTGGCGGACATTCTCCAGAACCTCCCGCTCCCGTCTCACGCCGTCCTCCACCCTGCCTTCCAGGGCCAGCGGGTGGACGCGCCTGGTCTCCTTGTACCTTTTTATCAGCACATTCTCGTCCGCATCCATAAACAGGATCTCAAAGCTGTAACCTTTTTCCTTCAGCGTGGTCAGCGTCCTTGTGGCGTCCTCAAAGGACTGGTCAGAACGCACATCCAGCCCCAGCACCACCTTGCTGATCTCGCTGTTTGGCGTAGAGATCAACTCCACAAATTTCTCCACAAGGGAGATAGGCAGGTTGTCCACGCAATAAAATCCCGCATCCTCCAGCATTTTCAGCGCGGTACTCTTGCCTCCGCCGCTCATTCCCGTCACGATCACAAATCTCATCTGTCTTTTGCCCCCGAATCACCGAATCCCAGAAACAGGATCTCCGGCTCCAAATCCACGTTGAACCTTTCCCTGACGCGCTCCTGTACCTCGCTGATAACATCCCGCACGTCCTCCGCCGTGGCGTTGCCCATATTTACCACAAAGCCGCAATGCTTCTCGGACACACTTGCCCCGCCCACGCGGAAGCCCCTTAAGCCTGCATCCATAATAAGCTTTCCCGCAAAATATCCTTTAGGCCGCTTGAAGGTGCTGCCTGCGCTGGGATATTCCAGCGGCTGCTTTTCCCGCCGTCTCGCCGCCAGCTCTTCCATTTTTGCCTGGATCTGTTCTCTGTCACCCTTCTCCGCCTTCAGGATCACCTCCGTCACCGTAAAAGGATTGTTCTTGATGGTACTGGTGCGGTAGCCGAATTCCATGGTGTCATTTTCCAGCTCCATACATTCGCCTGCGCTGTTCACCACATTGACCTGGGTCACCACCCGGCTCAGCTCCCCGTCATAGGCGCCGGCATTCATCACAACGCCGCCTCCTATGGTGCCGGGTATGCCGGAGGCGAACTCCAGGCCCGCAAGGCCATGCTCCAGCGCCGCCTTCGCCACCTGGGACATAAGCGCTCCCGCCTGGGCGGTGATCACGCTTCCTTCCACCTCTATCCGGTTCAGCTTCGGGCCGATCTGCAGGACGACGCCCCGATAGCCCCCGTCGCTGACCAGCAGGTTGCTGCCGTTGCCCAGGATGAAAAACGGCACTTCCACCTGCATTAAGTATTTTTGTACCCGAATCAGCTGCTCTTTATTCGATATCTGCACAAAGCAGTCAGCCGGCCCTCCTATGCGAAAAGTAGTGTGTCCTGCCATGGGCTCCTGCAGGCGTATGTCCTCCTCCGGTACAAAGCTTCCTAATGCCTGAATCACTGCCTTACTAATCATTTCCCGCCATCCCTATCTGAGTATCAACCCTGCCGTGCCATAAATACCGGCGTCATTTCCCAGCTTTGCCAGCGCAAATTTTGCTCCGCTGCACTGCTCATACACATATTTCTGAAACTTCGGCTCCACAAAGGTCAGTAAGATCTCTCCCGCCTTGGAGACGCCGCCTCCGATCACAAAGATCTCAGGATTCACCACATCGGCAACCGCTGCCAGTCCCTTGCCAAGGTAATCGCCGAACTGCTCCGCGATCTCGATAGCCACCCTGTCCCCCGCCTTGACTGCGTCAAACACACTTTTTGCGGATAATGCTTCCTCCCGCAGCACGCTGGGAGCGTCGTCCTTTTCCAGCCTTCTTCTCGCCAGCCGCACAATGCCGGTTGCCGACGCATACTGCTCCAGGCAGCCCTTATTTTTACAGCCACATTCCTCCGTCTCGTTATCCTCCAGATGAATGTGCCCGATCTCTCCGCCCGCTCCGGTAACGCCGTTCAAGAGCCTTCCGTTTATGATGATCCCGCCGCCCACGCCGGTCCCCAGGGTCACGGCCACCATGTTGTCATAGCCCTTGCCGCCACCCTGCCACATCTCGCCGAAGGCTGCGGCATTTGCATCGTTGGCCGCCTTCACCGGTACATTAATATATGCGTTCATCGCCTTGGGTATGTTAAACGCATCCCAGCCGATGTTGACGGCGCCGCCTAACAAAGTCCCCTCTTCGTCCACAGATCCCGGCGCGCCCACGCCGATGCCCGCAAGGTCCTTCTCCTCAATGCCTTTCTCTTTCATTTTTTCCAGAAGGCTTTTGGCCACGTCAGGTATAATGGATACACCCTTATTTTCCTTGTTGGTGGGAATCTCCCACTTGTCCAGAACACGACCCTCCCTGTCAAACAGGCCGATCTTTACCGTAGTTCCTCCTATGTCCACTCCAAATGCGTAATTACTCATGATTTCCCTCTCTTCCATATGTTCATCCTGTTCATTTGTTGATTCTATTTTGTTAATATTACTCGTCGTCCTCATCCCTTTTTCTCGCCAGAGAGTGCTGCACCCTGGAATAAAGCTCCTGCGCCGCATTGTAGCCCATCTTCTTCTGTCGATGATTCACGGCGGCAGATTCGCATATCACCGCCAGATTTCGTCCGGGACGGATGGGAATGTTATGACATACGATCTTGTTGCCCAGATACTCGATATAATTATCCTCAAGGCCCAACCTGTCATACTCCTTATCCTTGTCCCAATCCTCCAGACGGATCACCAGGTCGATATTGGAGGTATCCTTCACCGAGCTTGCGCCAAACAGGGCTTTGATATCCACGATGCCGATACCCCGCAGCTCGATCAGATGCTTCGTCACATCCGGCGCGGAACCGATCAGCGTATCGTCGCTGACCTTGCGCAACTCCACCACGTCGTCCGTCACCAGCCGGTGTCCTCTCTTTACCAGCTCCAAAGCCGCCTCAGACTTACCGATCCCGCTCTCGCCGGTGATCAGCACTCCCTCGCCGTACACGTCCACCAGCACGCCATGGACGGAAATGCAGGGAGCCAGCTTTACGTTCAGCCATCTGATCGCCTCCGCCATAAAGGAGGATGTGGTTTTCTTTGTAGATAAAATAGGAATCTTGTGGGCGACAGCTTCCGCCAGAAAAATCGGGTCCGGCTGCAGCTCCCGACAGAATACAAACGCCGGTACGTCATAGTCCATCAGCCCGTCACAGACCTCTTTCTTTCTGGAATCCTCCAGCTCGCTGAAATAGCTGTGCTCCACAAAGCCTATGATTTGAAGTCTGGATGCGTCAAAGTGCTTCAGATATCCCGTCATCTGCAGGGCGGGGCGGTTGATGTCCGGCTGTCTGAGCTTGATTCCCTTGACGTCGACCTCAGGGGTCAGATTCATCAGTTTCATCTTTTCAATCAGACGGGTCAGTGTAACATACTCCATGGCGGTCTCCTCTTCTCATTGCGCCGCCTTAAGGCGGCAATTTCCATCCCTGTAAGTGTAGCACATTTTGACCTTTATGTGAAGTCCCGAACAAACCCGTTTCAGCGATCGGCTTCGGCCGGACGATCATTCCTGTCCGGACTCATGGTCCCCGTCAAAGAAGCGGCGTATCTCCTCCGCTGCTTTCCTGTTCAACTCCGGAATACGGGACAATTCCTCCACAGATGCGTTTTTTATGTCCTGGATGGACTTAAAATGGCGCATCAGCGCCTTTCTCCTGGCCGGTCCCACGCCGGGGATATCGTCCAGCACGGACTTCACCTGTGCCTTGCTGCGCAGGGAACGGTGGTATTCAATGGCAAAACGGTGGGCCTCGTCCTGCACTCTGGTGATCAGCTTAAAGCCCTCGGAATGAGTGTCGATAGGCAGCTCCACATTGTTAAAGTACAGACCCCTGGTGCGGTGATTGTCGTCCTTCACCATGCCGCAGACCGGAATGTGGATGTGCAGCTCATCCAGCACGGAAAGCGCTATGTTTACCTGGCCTCTGCCGCCGTCCATCATGAGAAGGTCGGGAAACCTGGTAAAGCTTCCGTACTCATTGCCCAGCTCCTTCTCCTCCAGTTCCTCCCGCTCCTCCATACCGTGGGTGAACCTTCTGGTCAGCACCTCCCGCATACAGGCGTAATCGTCGGGACCGGACACTGTCCGGATACGGAATTTGCGATAATCGCTGGGCTTGGGCTTTCCCTTTTCAAACACCACCATGGAGCCCACATTTTCAAAGCCGTTGATGTTTGAAATATCAAACGCCTCCATGCGCTCGATACGCTCCATTCCCAGGATATTGGCTATTTCCTTCACAGCGCCGATGGTGCGGCCCTCCTCCCGCTTCAGCCTCTCCCTGTCCTGTTCCAGGATATGTCTTGCATTCTCCGCCGCCAGCTCCACCAGCCTTTCCTTGGAACCGATCTTGGGCACCCGGATGTAAACACGGCCGCCTCTGCGCTCGGAAAGCCACTTCTCTATCAGCTCTCCGTCCTCTATCTCATACTGCAGCATCAGCTCCCGCGGAATAAAAGGCGTCCCCGCATAAAACTGCTTTACAAAATTTTCCAGTATCTCTGCTTCAGCACCATCTGACACGTGTGTCATGTAGTAGTGTTCCCTGCCGATCAGCTTACCATCCCTGACAAAAAACACCTGCACCACCGCCTCTGCCTCTTGCTTATACAGCGCGATGATATCCTTGTCCTCCCCCACGTTGTCCGTCATTTTCTGTTTCTGAGAAACCTGCTTCACGCTGTTGTACAGATCCCGAAAGCCCGCAGCCGCCTCAAAATCCAGCTTCTCCGACGCGGCCTTCATCTTTCCCTCCAGCTCCTTCAAGATCATATTATAATTTCCGTTCAGGAATTCCAGCGCCTGATCCACCTGCTCCCGGTACTGTTCTTTGTCTACATGGCCCGTACAGGGCGCAAGGCACTGTTTGATATGGTAATTCAGGCAGGGACGCTCCAGGCCGATATCCCTGGGCAGGCTGCGATTACAGGTCCGCAGACAGTACAGCTTGCTCAACAGGTCTATGGTGTCCCGCACTGCCGCCGCGCTGGTATAGGGGCCGAAGTATCTGGACTTATCCTTCTTCATGGTACGGGAAAAAAGGATACGGGGAAAGTCCTCCCCCACCGTCACCTTGATATAGGGATAGGTTTTATCGTCCTTCAAAAGAGTATTGTACTTGGGAGAATTTTCCTTGATCAGGTTGTTTTCCAGAACCAGAGCCTCCAGCTCCGAATCCGTGACAATATACTCAAACCGGGCGATCAGCGTCACCATCTTGTCGATGGCAGGACCCCGGCCGATATTTTCCCGAAAGTAAGAACGCACGCGGTTATGCAGGTTGACAGCCTTACCGACATACAATATGACATCCTTGTCGTCTCTCATAATGTAGACTCCCGGCGCTTTCGGAAGCTTTTTGAGCTCTTCCTCAAAGTTGAACATAAGCTGCACTCCTCCCGCATAGAATTGACGGCTCCCTCCCTTGGGAAGGAACCGTCGAACCGATTTCAATATCCGGATATTATTTCCTGTCGTCAGATACTATCCTGCCGTTGGAAAAACGCCCCACAGGACCGGCATCCGGCTGTGTTCCAGGAGCCGCTGGCCCTCCGGACGCGGAGGTTGTTCCTGCGTCTCCTGATTCGGCTGTTTCCAATCGTACTTGCGGCTGCGTGGGTTCGGATTGCTCCTGCTCTGCTCCTGCACCGTCTGTTTCCGATCGCGGCTGTGGCTGTGCGGGTTCGGACTGCACCTGCTCCGCTCCTGCACCGGCTGCTTTCGCTTCTGCATCCGGCTGTGCAGGCCCCGGCTCCGGCATCCTCACAGGCTCCGGAACCGCTACCGGACCGGGCATTTCAATGACCGACGGTATTTTATCTTCCGCGTTTCCAGCTTCCTTTTTCTTATCCTCCGGCTCCGGAATTCCCTTTTCCCGACGGTAGATCTCCATGAACTCCTTGCCGGTAATGGTCTCCTTCTCGATCAGGAATTCCGCCAGCTTATCCATCACGTCACGGTTGTCCCGAAGCAGCGCCAATGCCTTTTCATAGCTTTCCGCCAGAATCTCCACCACTTCCGCGTCTATTGCCGCTGCCGTGGTATCGCTGCAGTTCAGCTCCGTCCTGCCCTCCAGATACTGGCTCTCCACCGTAGCCAGCCCCACAAGACCGAACTTCTTGCTCATACCGTAGCGGGTCACCATGTTCCGGGCAATGTCCGTAGCTTTTTCTATATCGTTTGCCGCCCCCGTGGTCACAGTGTCAAACACGATCTCCTCGGCGGCGCGCCCTCCCACCAGGCTCACCAGCATATCCCGAAGCTCCGCCTCGGTGTTCAGATACTTCTCTTCCTCCGGCACGTGCATCACATACCCTAACGCTCCCATAGTGCGGGGAACAATGGTGATCTTCTGCACCGGCTCGGAATTTTTCTGCAGCGCGCTGATCAGCGCGTGACCCACCTCATGATAGGAAACGATCCTGCGCTCCTCCTTACTCATGATGCGGTCTTTTTTCTCCTTGCCTACCAGCACCACCTCGACTGCGTTGAACAGATCCTTCTGGCAGACATATTCCCTGCCCTCTTTCACGGCGTTGATAGCCGCCTCGTTGATCATATTGGCAAGGTCGGAACCCACGGCGCCGCTGGTTGCCAACGCAATGGCGTCCAGATCCACCGTCTCGTCCATCTTCACATCCTTTGAATGCACCTTGAGTATTTCCACACGGCCCTTCAGATCCGGCTTGTCCACAATGATCCTTCTGTCGAAACGTCCGGGACGCAGCAGCGCCTTGTCCAGGATCTCCGGACGGTTGGTGGCGCCCAGCACAAGGATTCCCTTGGAGGTGTCAAAGCCATCCATCTCCGACAGCAGCTGGTTCAGAGTCTGCTCCCGCTCCTCGTTTCCGCCACCGTACTTGGAATCACGGCTCCTGCCGATAGCGTCTATCTCGTCGATAAAAATAATGCAGGGCGCATTCTTATTCGCTTCCTTGAACAGATCCCGGACACGGCTTGCGCCCACGCCTACATACAGCTCAATAAAATCAGAACCCGTCAGGGAGAAAAAGGGCACATGGGCTTCCCCTGCCACAGCCTTTGCCAGCAGGGTCTTACCTGTTCCGGGAGGGCCCACCAGCAGCGCGCCCTTGGGCAGCTTTGCGCCGATCTTGGAATATTTTCCGGGATTGTGAAGGAAATCCACCACTTCCACCAGAGATTCCTTTGCCTCGTCCTCTCCGGCCACATCCTTAAAGGTAACGCCCGTCTCCTTCTGCACATAGACCTTTGCGTTATTTTTCCCCACGCCCATGGGACCGCCAGCCCCGCCCATCTTGCGGAACAGCAGGCTCATCAGTACCACCATCAGCACCACCGGCAGTACGATGGATATCAGGATATCCATCAACGTGGAGTTCTTCTGGGGAACATAATGTCCGTCGATGCCATGCTCCTCCAGCCGGGCTGTCAGCGTATTTCCATCCTCCATGAGCATGGCGTAATATTTCCTCTGGTATCCCTGCCGTGAGCCGGAAAAGGAGAATCCCGGCAAAAGCCCAGGATACTGATTATTGGTGCTTTCCTGGTTCGGATCTGACTTCAGAGTAAAATACACCTGCCCCGTGGAACGCACCTCTACGCTCTCCACCGCATCCTCTTCGATATACTGAAGGAACCGGGTATAAGAAACCTCTTCCCCCTCCGTAATGCTTCCAAAAAGAAAATTTGTAATAAAAACAGTGAGCAGGATCACACTCAGCACCGCCAGGATCAAAGTCACGATACCCGGCCACTTCGGGGGCTCGTTCCTGTTGTTCCCGCCGTTATTTCCGTTTCCGTTATTTCCACCGCCGGGCGAACCTCCGCGGTTCCCGTTGTCATATTGATTCATTTGATTGTCCATAGCAGCTCCATTTCTGTTTTCTGCAAATATCGGTATTTTCCACTATTTGTTGCACAGAACCTATTTTATTATAGAGATTAACAGTCGATAAATCAATAGCATAAATGTGAAAGAATTCTAAACTTTATTATTCCAACCGCCGCAGTTTTGTGATATTATGAAAAGTGTGAACGGAATGAAGATGGTCTAAGATAATTTAAATCATTCCGAGAAGAATCCGCAGAGCGGATTCTTCCGGCCCTGCGGCGGTTCAGTGATTGGTTTGCGCCGCGGCATAGACGAAGCGCGGAAAAGGAACAAAGGCAGAATGAAGATCGGTTTTGACAATGAAAAATATCTGAAAATGCAGTCTGAACACATTATGGAACGCATCGGCCAGTTCGGGGACAAGCTTTATCTGGAATTCGGCGGGAAGCTTTTTGACGACTACCATGCATCCCGTGTCCTTCCGGGTTTTTCACCGGACTCAAAGCTGCAGATGCTGATGCAGCTCTCCGACTGCGCGGAGATCGTCATTGTCATCAGCGCGGCGGACATAGAAAAGAACAAGGTCCGGGGCGATTTAGGCATCACCTACGATGTGGATGTGCTGCGCCTGCGGGAGGAATTTCTGCAAAAGGGGCTGTATGTGGGCAGCGTGGTCATCACCCACTACTCCGGCCAGAACAGCGCCGACCAGTTCAAGGCCAAGCTGGAAAAGAAAAACATAAAGGTATATATCCATTATACTATCGAAGGCTACCCCTCCAACGTGCCCCTCATTGTCAGCGAGAACGGCTACGGCCGGAATGAATACATAGAAACCACAAGGCCCCTTGTGGTGATAACCGCCCCCGGCCCCGGCAGCGGTAAGATGGCCACCTGCCTCTCCCAGCTCTACCACGATAACCTCAGGGGAATCAAGGCGGGCTACGCCAAGTTTGAGACCTTTCCCATTTGGAACATACCCTTAAAGCATCCTATCAACCTGGCTTATGAGGCTGCCACTGCGGACCTGAACGACGTCAACATGATCGACCCTTTTCACCTGGAGGCTTACGGGGAGACCACTGTAAATTATAACCGGGACATTGAGATCTTCCCTGTACTGAACGCTATTTTTGAGGGCATATACGGGAGCAACCCCTATAAATCCCCCACAGATATGGGCGTAAATATGGCGGGGAACTGCATTCTGGACGATGAAGCCTGCTGCCATGCCTCCGACATGGAAATCATCCGGCGATATTACAACACCCTGAACAAGGTGGTAAAGGATGAAGCCTCCGAAACGGAAGTATATAAGATCGAGCTGCTCATGAAGCAGGCCAAGATCACCACCGACGACAGGCACGTTACCGTTGCCTGCAGGCAGCGGGCGGAAAAGCTGGGGGTCCCTACGGCGGCCATTGAGCTGCCGGACGGAGAGATCATCACCTCCAAAACCTCCGATTTCCTGGGCGCTTCCGCGGCGCTGCTGCTGAATGCCTTAAAGCATCTGGCAGTCATCGACCACGACACCCACCTGATCAAGCCGGACGCCATCGAGCCGATCCAGGATCTGAAGGTCCGCTACCTGGGCGGGAAAAATCCCAGGCTTCACACGGACGAGGTCCTGATTGCACTTTCCCTGGCGGCGGTGGCGGACGCCAACGCCAAGCGGGCTCTTGAGCAGCTTCCAAAGCTAAAAGGCTGTCAGGTACACACCTCGGTCATGCTCTCCGAGGTAGATATCAAGATATACAAACGGCTGGGCGTGGATCTCACCAGCGAGCCCGTCCAGACCGCAAAAAAACGATACTGATCCAGATAGGCAAAGCTGCCTGTGCCCCCGCACTGTCCGGCACAGGCATTCTCTTTGGGCAGTGCAGAAAAGAGGAGTTTATGGCAGTAAAATACGTTTTTGTAACAGGCGGCGTAGTTTCCGGTCTGGGAAAGGGAATCACCGCGGCGTCTCTGGGGCGGCTGCTGAAGGCCAGAGGCTTTAAGGTGACCATGCAGAAATTTGATCCCTATATCAACATTGACCCCGGCACTATGAATCCCATCCAGCACGGCGAGGTATTCGTCACCGACGACGGCGCGGAGACGGATCTGGACCTGGGGCATTACGAGCGCTTTATCGACGAAAGCCTTGACAAAAACTCCAACGTGACCACCGGAAAAGTATATTGGTCCGTATTGCAGAAGGAGCGGCGGGGCGATTACGGCGGCGGCACCGTACAGGTCATTCCCCATATCACCAACGAGATCAAGAGCCGGTTCTATCGGAACTTTACCGACCCCGACACTCGGATCGCCATTATCGAGGTGGGGGGGACCGTGGGCGACATTGAAAGTCAGCCCTTCCTGGAGTCCATCAGACAGTTCCAGCATGATGTGGGACACGAAAACGCCATCCTGATCCATGTCACCCTGATTCCTTATCTGAATGCTTCCCAGGAGCTGAAAACAAAGCCCACCCAGGCCAGCGTCAAGGACTTACAGGGAATGGGCATCCAGCCGGATATCATTGTGTGCCGCAGCGAGCACCCCTTAGAGCAGGGCATCAAGGATAAAATTGCCCTGTTCTGTAATGTCCCCAGCAGCCGGGTGCTGCAGAATCTGGACGTGGAGTATCTCTATGAGGCTCCCCTTGCCATGGAAAAGGAGCATCTTGCCCAGGCGGTATGCGAATGTCTGCATCTGGACTGCCCTGAGCCGGATTTGAGCGACTGGGAAAAAATGGTGGATGACCTGAAGCATCCGCTGAACGAGGTGCAGATCGCCCTGGTGGGAAAATATGTTTCCCTCCACGACGCCTATATCAGCGTGGTGGAAGCCTTAAAGCACGGCGGCATCGGCAACCGCACCACCGTCCATATCAAGTGGATCGACTCCGAGACGGTGACCCCTGAAAATGTGGATGAGCTTCTGTCGGACGTAAACGGCGTCCTGATCCCCGGCGGCTTCGGCTCCAGGGGCATTGAGGGCAAGATTCTGGCGATCAATTATGCCCGCACCCACAAAAAGCCCATGCTGGGCCTGTGTCTCGGTATGCAGCTCACCATTGTGGAGTATGCCCGAAATGTGCTGGGCTACAACGACGCCCACAGCATCGAGCTTGACCCTAACACCACCCATCCCGTCATTGCACTGCTGCCGGATCAGAACGGAGTGGAGGACATCGGCGGCACCTTAAGGCTGGGCGCATATCCCTGTGTGCTGGACAAGGCGTCCAAAGCCTTTGCTCTTTATGGCGAGGAGACCATTTATGAGAGACACCGCCACCGTTACGAGGTAAACAATGATTATCGGGCCGCCCTGACGGAAAAGGGGCTGCGTCTGTCCGGGACCTCCCCCGACGGGCGCATCATAGAAATGTGCGAGCTTACGGAATATCCTTTTTATGTGGCTACTCAGGGCCACCCGGAATTAAAGTCCCGCCCCAACAGGCCCCATCCGCTGTTTCAGGGATTTGTGGCCGCGGCGCTGCAGGACACTGCAGCATATGAAATCAACTCTGCAACCAGCTTACGAGAATGAAACAATTTGGAAAGAATGCATCAGAAATGCCGCCTTGCGGGAGGAAACCTGCAGGGCGGCTGATGTGACATACAGAGATACAAGTTACTTTAATTCAATTCGATTCGGTGCAGTATAATAATAGTAAATTTGGGCTTCCATGGATTCCATAATTTCACGATTTTGTGGCGTTGTCCAACCGTTTTCATTTGATTCCGGATTCATAAGCCATTCCGGAGCATCAAAGAAAGCAGCCTTGGGTTCTGTAAGGCGATAAAAGCTCTCCGATAATCCGCCATTTCCGTGGTGTCCCATCTGAATATAGTCGCAATCAAGCATATCTCCCCATTGCTCCTCTATCCGATCGCTGACCCGGATTCCGACATCGGCGCAAAAGAGCATAGATTCTTCCTGATTGGTCACTTTAAACATCATGGAACCATCATTTGCCAGATCGGGAGACATCTCATCTACCCAGCTTTCATAAGTATGTAGTATAAAAAAGCTTAAGCCGCAAACCTCAAATTCATCCCCGGAACGGACATAATAAAGCCTGTCCTCATCTGCGGTCAAAGCAAGAAAATTCTCGTATACTTCAAACTCATCCCAAGGCTGTGCTTTTGCCTTGTATTTATCATAATCCATTTCAATGGCATATATGGCGTCTATGGTAATATCCCCAGGAGCCGAATAAATCTGGTTGAAAGAACCAATGTGATCCGGATGTGGGTGAGTCAGAATCCATGCATCCACATGATTTCCCTTTTCTTTTAAAACGGAGCGTACCTGTTCTGCATTTCCGCTCCATCCACCATCGATTATGATGAGAGCACCTTTATTGGATTCAATCGTATAAAACATCGCCTGACTTCCGGTGGCATCGTTATATTGGGTAATATAATAGCGGGCATCTCCGTATGTATCCAAGAAAGCACTCACACCGAGGAATAAAGTAAAAAGAAAAACCGGAATCAGACTGGCGATCCGCATAGATAATCTTCCCATATGATCCCCCCTCTTTCGTAAAACCAACTTTATATATAGCGCACTTATTATATTCCCCTTGCTCACTTTCTGTCAAGGCAGCCTTCGGGCCAAAAAACATATTAAAATCTATATAATCAACATAGATATTTGAAATATCCAAATCAAGTTCTTCAGATATAAGAGCCTCGATTCCGCTCCGTATTTCAGAGTTAAGTTCACTTTCCCGGCATATAATAAATATATTGGCACTTGTGATCTCGCCGTCTAAATCACCAAAAAGCACATTTACATCAAGAATGTTCTCCTTGTCATAATTACATAAGGATTTCTTAAGTTCAATCGCTTTAATACGGTTTTGGTCTTGCAGCAAAGGGAATTTATCTGCGTAATTATGTTCGTTTTCCATACCGAGTAATGCGCCGAAGGTCAAAACAACGCAAACAATGGCAACCAGAATAACACTTGCTGCAACGACTGTTCCTTTTGAATATTTTTTATGTTTCATAATAGCACCTAACCTTTCTTTCAGATTTCTTTTATCTTCGAGCATAGCTATCGAAACGGGCTTCTTTCTTATGGAATCCGCCGCAACCGCAATCAAGGTATCGCCGTACTGCTGCATTTCACCGGGATCAAAGCGCTTTATGACGGACTCGTCGCACGCCAATTCACATACTTTATTTATCTCTCGGCGTACAAGGTAGACAAGGGGATTGAACCAGTGTATCGCTCCGGCAAAAATCAACAACCACTTAACGAAAATGTCATGCCTCTTCCTATGTGTAATTTCATGCATCAGAATATTCCGAAGCTTTACATCCTCATATTTTTTATCAGGCAAAATGATTGCAGGACGGAAGAAACCAATCAAAATGGGTATTTCCACCATTTGGTTTTTATATAACGGCAGAGGCTTTTTCCCTTTTAACAGGTCGTTCAACAGCTCCGTCTCCTGCCGGTCTGCATTTATATTTTGTCTATTGATCCTTCGGACATAAGACACATAACATATAATATGAAAGCCAAGTACCAGAATCACTCCCAATAGCCAAAAAACGAATAAAATGACCGCGACGCTCAAGGCAGGACCGTTATTGTATGTATATGTATGATTTACAGGCGTATCGGATGCCGCATCAAAAATCCGCCGTGTAAGATCTCGCATGAAACTCATTGAAATTACCGAGTTATTCGTTGCAGAAATCTTTATGATCTTTGGTACAGGCAGCAGCAAGGCTATTACTACCGGAAACCACATATAATATTGGAACGATCTGGGAAGCTTATCCTTTATAATAGGTTTTATGGCAAATACAAGCAATGATGTTATGCTGCCGTTAAGCGTCATCAAAAAAATGAGTTTAACTACCTCTTCAGAATATTCTTCAACAACAGTCACTTATTCTCGCCCCCCATTTGGAAAAACAGCTTTAATTCATCAATATCCGCTTCCGTGAGCTCCCCGCTTTGGCAAAGAGCTGCAACGAAATTCTTTATGCTGCCGTCATAAAGCTTATCTACCAGACTTTTTTTCCTGCGCATAATATAATCTTCTTTTGTTATATTCGGTATATAGTAATGGATCTCCTTTTCCTGAATCGAAATGGCGCCCTTTTTCTGCAGCCTTCTTAAAAGTGTTGCAATCGTAGACTTCTCCCAACCCATTTTATCACTTAGCTCTGTACGGATATCGCTAAACGATACGGCCCGGTTCTCTCGCCAAAGTATGCTCATTACCTCAAGCTCAGCGTCAGAGATCTTAATGCTTATGGTACTCATTATTGTCGTCCTCTCTTTTCGTGTTACGTTTGTAGCACGGTTAAATTATACATTGCTCCTTTCGTTCTGTCAACAAAAAATAATCCTTTTTACTTTCGCCTTTTTACTTTCGTATTGATGGGAGAATCTTTGGAAGTTTTTGTTGTAAACAATGTGTGAATATGGTATAGTTATAGACACGGGAAACCATAGAGCAAAAGGCGGCTTTACCCTCCATTTCGGAGGGGTCAACCCTCTGGACGAAAGAAAGGGGGGTGATGCAATGATTATATATTCAGATCTTATACAGACTGGTATCTTCATTGTTGCCCTGATAGGTTTGTGTTACACAATCTTTAAGGGGAAAGTGCGCGTCAGGCGCACAAAAATAGACCGCTGCTACCCACAATAGCAACGGCCGGCCTCGTTAAGAGGCTTTAGTTCCACTGTTGAGGGTAAGCCGCTTCTATGGCTTTCCCTTCTTTATTTATGATAACACCTTCTGCGGAGATTTGCAAGTTTTTTGCAAACCTGTTTCGTCATTTTTCCGAAACATAAGAATCATTCAAAAAACTCTATGACATGGCTTTTGACACAATATAAAATTTATTTGCCTATATTTTCCGCACCGGCCTTATATACTTCCAGAACCGCTTACAGTCATGGTAGAAATAGAATATCCTGCCGGGGGTCAGGTCAAGGCAGTAACCGGAGGCATCGTAGTCAAAATTTTTCATGGCTTCCTCAATTTTCTGCTCCACCGCGGCATTCTGCGTTTCAAACTCAAAGGGGCCGTGTTCAAACACGATATACTCTCCCTCCGGGACCTCCATCAGCTGCATCTGCTCCGGCGCCGGACCGCTGTAATCCGCGGGAAGCCGCACTCCATAGCACTCTGCCAGAGGGATCCCCCAGCTGCAGATCCTTCCGGCAGGATCGTTGATATACGCCATGATCTGGCCGCTTCCGCTGTTCGCCTCGGCGCCGCCCGCGTCGTCCAGCTTTCCCTTTATGCTGTCCAGCAGCCCGCAGATGGTCTCGCAATCCTGTCCCGGAATCTGACTCTGCTTCTGCCAGAAATCCCAATACCCGATACTTTCATAATTTCTGATATGCAGAAATTTATGCGCGGGTATGGTTACAAAATAGGTCTTTACATCATTCGCTGCACTTGTCATGCCTGCTCCTCCAATTTCGCATAAGTAGCAGTCAAACGGTTTGATCATCGTGCGCAGCACCACAGGCACCGGATCGCGGCGATACTTTCCGGGCGTTATGCCGTAAGCCTCTTTAAACGCCCTTGTAAACGCTTCCTGAGAAGCAAATCCGTGATCCAGTCCGATTTCCAGAAGCCCTCTTTTGGTATCCCGCACTTCCTTCAGTGCAAATGCCAGCTTCCGATACCGCAGGTAATCCCGAAACCTCATGCCCGACAGCTCCCGAAATTTTCTGGAAACATGAAATTCCGAATATCCGAATTTCTGCGAAAGATCGGAAAGCGTCAGCTTTTCATCCTTTCTCTGCCGAATACATTCGTCGATCTCCTCCACGATCTTCTGTACCTGCCTGGAAGTCATGTAATCACCTCCTTATGATACTGATCTTCTGTACCTGTCTGGAAGAATCCGCTTGCGGATTCTTCTCGGAATGATTAGATTTTGACTGCTCTGAAATCATCATACAGGATTGCAAAAGCTTTTTCTTGATTTTACTTGCGCCGTATACTCAAATATGCCATAATCAATGTATTTTGTCCATAATGCTTTGATACAACATATTATATTCGCTGCCTGTCATGCTTTTCTGCAGCACACAGATTCTTTTGTCTGTGAATGAAATTTCAATTACTTTCTTTTTGGAAAAGAGCAGGGCAATACCTAACAAAATACAAAGGATTGCAAGAGCATTCATGGTTACGTTCATCCACCCCGGCAAACTGATAGATTTATCTATCCATTGCAGATAATCGTTTGCTTTATCCACCCATTCCGTGAGTTTATCAATTATCATCTTAACGACTTCCAGTGCGGAACCTGCAATTACAAACATAAGGCATTTCCTGTTAGCTTATACAGCAGTTGATTGCCTGAAGATAAGGTTGCCTTATCAACCACCATGCCGCATTGGGGACAGAATGCGGCTTCGGCAGCTACTATTTTCCCACATTTGCTGCATTGCATATCAGTTTTTTCCTTTGAGATGATTTTTTGCCCGGCGTATTTGTTTATCAAAATCCCTTACATCCGCAAGACCAACTAACTTTGCATCAAAGCAAATACTTCCTCCTGCGTATTCTATAGCAAAATATGTAGTACGTCCTTTCAAATGAATTCTGTAAGCTAAATATTTCCTTACCTATTTTCATAATGTCCCTTACAGGAAAGAATGAAAGCTACATTATCTTTGATATAGTAGACGATTCTGTTTTTATCATCAATGCGTCTGCTCCAATAACCCTGGAGATTTTCCTTTAAAGGTTCTGGTTTTCCGATACCCTCATAACCATTCCTTTGAATATCCTTTATGAGGGAATTGATTCGTTTTATCAGTTTTTTATCATGTTCCTGCCAATAACAGTAATCTTCCCATGCTCTGTCCTCCCACAGTAACTTCATGATTTCCCCCTAATCTTCAATTAAATCATGTTCTGCAAAATGTGCTTTTCCTGCGTCGATATCCGCAATAATGCTTTCTAAGTGTTTAATATTGCTTTCCGAATAAAATGGGTCTGGGTCAGCCGTAATCTCAAAAGGTATGCGACGCTCCATTCTGACTTTATTTAAGAAAACGTTGATTGCTGCTGTCATGGATAGTCCCATATTAGCAAAAATTTCCTCTACTTCTTTTTTTGTATTGGAATCCATACGAAAATTTACCATTGTTGTCTGTGCCATATTTACACCGCCTTTCAGTTATTATCCTACCATAGATTGATAAATTGTCAAGTAAATGCTTTACAATACTGATGCTTTATATTATGCGGAGTATGTTAAGAATTATGAATGCCTCGGTAAACATTGATTCATTGACACAGGAAATGATGGATGAGTTTGCTTTATCCACCCATTCCGTGAGTTTATCAATTATCATCTTAACGACTTCCAGTGCGGGCCCCGCAATTACAAACATAAGGCATTTTCTGTTAGCTTATACAACAGTTGATTGCCTGAAGATAAGCCTGCCTTATCAACCGCCATGCCGCATTGGGGACAGAATGCGGCTCCAGCAGCTACTATTTTCCCACATTTGCTGCATTGCATATCAGTTTTTTCCTTTTTGCAAATGTGCCATAATCATTGACAGTCTTATTTTTTAGGATAAAATAAAGTACGCTTTATATTTTCTTAAATAATTATAATTTCTTCAGATAATTCCCATCCACGCTGACCCCCTCATTTACCACGATAAATGCGTTGGGGTCGTGCTTGTGGATAATGGCTCTCAGCCTGTTTACTTCATATTTGGAAAGCATGATATACAGGATGTGGGAGCGGTCGTAGGTATATGCCCCCAGCGCGGACCATTTTGTGATCCCTCGTCCCACCTCGTTGAAGATCTCCTTCTCCATGGCGGTGGTGTCCGCCTTTGTGATCACATTGACCTCCACGTTGATGTTCTGGGTGTGCATCCTGTCCATGGCAACGGAATATACCGCGGCGTAAATTACGGAATAAAGCACCACATCCACATCAAAGAGGAAAAGGCAGGTGCCGTACAGCACCATGTTTACCAGCAGCGTCACCTTGCCCACACTGAAATCCCGCCTCCATTTCGTCAGCAGTACGCCTATCACATCCATACCGCCGCCGGAAGAGCCCATGCGGAGCATGATCCCCACGCCTGCGCCGGAAACGATGCCGCCCACCACGCAGGACGCCATCACGTCGTCAACCACCGCTCCCACGGGGATAACGGACATAAATAAGGTCATTGCCGAGACCGCCAGCAACGTCTTTGCAAAAAACATTCTTCCTATCCGGGTAAACGCCACGATAAAGATAGGAATATTCATGATATAGTAGATGATACCGGCTATATCAAAGCTTCCGAAATCCAGGTGGAACAGATCCGCCAGCAGGGTACGGATGACCTGACAGATGCCCATCAGTCCCCCGTTATACAGGCCGGATGGCACCACAAACAGATTGACGCCCACCGCATAGAGAAACGCGCCCAGCATACTGATCAAAAACCTTTTTCCTTCGTAAATAACAGCTTCTTTTTTCATAATTTAATCCGAACCTCCCTGAATCTGCGGCAACATTTTTCTTCTGCCGTCTGCGGCCCAAAGCTTTCGCCGGACACATCTCAGTGTTTTTTACAAACGCCGCGCAGCAATCCTCTAACGATAAATAACAAATTTGCAAATGGGATTCCCCAGAGCGGAAAATTTTTCCTCATACTCCGTCATGACATTTCCCTCCGATAAAATTTCATCCCTGTGCAGATCGTAGGTGATCACCTCCGCCTTCCAGCCCGCGGGCTCAAGCTCCGCCACCGCAAAATCAAACAGCTTCCTGTTATCGGTCTTGAACTCCAGCCTGCCGTCCCGCTTCAGGATCAGGTCATAGCGGGCCAGGAATTCTCTGGAGGGAAGCCGTCTTTTTGCGTGCCTGTCCTTGGGCCAGGGATCCGAAAAATTCAGATAGATCCTGTCCACCTCCCCGGCGCCAAAGACCTTGTCCACATTCTCCGCGTCCATTCGTAAGTATTTCAGGTTTGGCAGTTCCTCCTGCTCCATCTTCTGAATGGCCCGCAGCAGGACGCTGGAATATTTTTCGATCCCCACATAATTGATATCAGGATGCTCCCTGGCCATAGTATGTATAAATTTTCCTTTTCCCATACCGATTTCAACGGAAATCGGATGATCGTTTCCAAAAATCTCCTTCCATTTTCCGGTGCAGGAGGGCTGTACTGCCTCCTGCACCACATAAGGACTCCCCGCGACCACCTCCCTGGAGCCCGTAATATTCTTCAGTCTCATGACACTCCGGTTCCTCTCTTTTTCAAACAGCAGTTCCGAATCTTTTTAAGCAACAACTACATTATATGCTCAAAACCTCTCTTTGCCAATTATATTTTATACTGCTTAACGATTTCACTTGCCGAATCACCCGGCTGCATAGCGCCAATCGGTGGCCCCGACAGATCTGCACCCGGCAAAATTTAAGCGGCTTGCCAAAGCGGGCCCGCCTCTGCTATAATACCCTTGCGAGGTAGCTTCATGACACATACTGAAATTTTTAAGATAAAAAAGAATAAAAAGCGATATACTGCTCTTTTCACTGCTCTTTTCACTGCTCTTGCCTGGGCCTGCAGCCTGTTCCTCACTCAGGGCCTCACCGCCCGCGCGGATACCCTAAGCATAGACGAGCGCATTGACCAGAACCGCGCCCTGCCGGTCCAGTCCAACGAGGTGCCCAACTGGCCTGCGGGTCCCGTGGTGTCTGCGGAAGCCGCCATTCTCATGGAGGTTGACACAGGGACTATTCTGTACGCCAAGAACATTCATCAACAGGAATACCCTGCCAGCACCACCAAGATCCTGACTAGCCTGATCGCCACAGAGCAATGCTCCCTGGATGAGGTTGTCACCTTTTCCCACGACGCGGTTTTTAACACTCCCAGGGACAGCAACCATATTGCCATGGATGTGGGTCAGCAGCTGACCATGGAGCAGTGCCTGAACGCCATTCTCATTCGTTCTGCCAACGAAGTTTCCTTCGCCGTGGCGGAGCATATCTCCGGCACCAGTAACTGGAGCGTTTTTGCGGAAATGATGAACGAGAGGGCGGCTAAGCTGGGCTGTCTGAATTCCAATTTTGTAAATCCAAACGGCCTGCCCGACGAGAACCACTATACCACGGCCTATGACCTGGCAATGATTGGACGCGCCTTTTTTGCAAATGAAATGCTGTGTAAGATCACAATGACCCGACGCCTGGAGATACCCGCCTCCGACACCATCCCGGTGGCAAAGATAGAGAACAGCAGTATGCAGCTCATTCCCGGCGGCACCTACGCTTACGAAAACCTTGTGGGCTGTAAGACCGGTTACACCAACGCTGCAAGATACTGCCTGGTGTCCTGCGCGGAAAAGGACGGTATGCGGCTGATCTGCGTTGTCATGCGGGACGAGTCGCCTTTTCAGTATGAGGACACCATCGCCCTTTTCAATTACGGCTTCAGCAACTTCGACAAGGTCAACGTCTCACAGACAGAGACAAAATATAATGTGGACGACTCCAGTATGTTTTACGGAGGCAACGATATATTCGGCAACTCCAAGCCTCTGCTGACCCTGAATAAGGACGACTATATCATCCTGCCCCGGACCGCCGCCTTTGACGATACGGATTCCGCCATCACCTATGAGACGGACAACGAGAACCAGGCCGCCATTATCAGCTACACCTATCACGGCGTAGATATTGGCACCGTCCGGGTGGATTTTGTCAGGGATGAAAGCGACACCCATATTTTCAATGAACCGACCGATGACAGCGAGGACAAGGCGGATGAGGAAAGCTCCGGCAGATCCGTGATCTTCATCAATATCGTGCGGGTGCTGACCGTACTCGCCGGCATTGCCGCGGCATTTTTTATCCTGTGCCTGATCAGGGCCATTTTGAAAAATTACCAGTTTTCCTTCGGAGGCGGACGCCGGAGCTGGCGCAGAAGCAAAAATACAAAGAAGCGGAAACGTCCGAACCGCTTTAGGGATTATGATTTCTGATTTAAAAAGCAATTGCCTGCAAGCGCAAACAGGTCACCGCCGCCTTGCGTTCTGTCTCTTCACCAGGGCGCTGCGGTTCTTAAGCTTTGCCGCGTCCTCCTGGGATATGAACTTAGTGGTCTTTACAATATAGACCTTTCCGCTCTCCGATTTGCGGACTCTTGCTTTTGCTTTCAGATAGCCGTGTTTTTCACAGTACGCAGCGCAATAATAGTTCCGCCCGTTGGGCGTGAACCACTTCACCTTCCTTTTCACGTTTCTGCAGCACAGGTAACATTTGCTCGACATTACCTCGCCATCCGCAAGGGCGTCCTCCTTGCTTTCAAATTCTCTGGAAATATATTTTGCATAGTTGTCAAACCGAACCTTGATCTCCTGCTTTCTGCCGGCGGGCAGATGAAATACGTCATAGGAAACATACTGCATGACTTCCCTGTGCCGCTCTCCGATGGTTTTCAGCAGCTTCGCCGTATAATAGGCGTCGCTGAACGCCCTGTGAAAGGGAATATCTTTTTCCAGCCCCAGCATATCAACGGCATATTCCAGACTGTGTCTCGATTTTCCGTCCTCATAAGCCAGGCTGAACAGCTTCTGTACATCCAGAAAGGCTATGGGGCCGTCTGACAGCGGCGTCATATCATAAAACTGCATATTCCGCTGGAATTCTGTCAGATCCATACTTCCCCAGGTACAGAAAATATACTCCTTCGTACCGCACCATTTCAGGAAATCCCCCGCCGCCTCCACAAAGGGTACGCCCCTTTGAAGCTCCTTCATCTGCAGATGAACCAGCTTACCGGTGATCTGGTTCATCTCATGATACACCTCCGGTTTGACCAGACGGCTGAATTCATGAATCATGACATAACTGTCATTTAACATGACAGCACCTATTTCAATGATTTCAAAGACAAGCTCCGGTATTACCCCTGTGTCAGTTTGACTCTGATTCCACTCCAAATCCAATACGATGTAATTCATCCGCATCTCCTCGCGATCACAGTTCTCCGGCGGCTCTCACATATCTGCTCTCGATCCAGGCGCGCACCAGCGGGATCCAGGTGGTACATTCCTCCTGGACTGCGCCGCCGTCCCGGCTCTGGGTCAGCCTGTTGGCAAGGCTGAGGCCATGTCCTCCCACCGGATACATATGGAACTCCGTGGAAACGCCTGCTCTGCGCAGCGCGCCCACCAGGAAAAGGGAGTTTTCCATCGGCACGGAGCCGTCGGTATAGGTATGCCAGATAAAGGCAGGGGGCGTTTCTTCCGTTACTCTTGTCTCCAGAGAAAGCTTACGCAGCAGACTGTCCGCATCCGCCAGGCGTTCCTCCGCTCCTTCCTCCTGCCCCAGCAGATTTTCAAAGGAGCCCCTGTGTGCAAACTCTCCCCCGGTGATCACCGGGTAACAGAGGATCATGCCGTCCGGACGCAGCTTTCTCTGCTCTTCCTGACGTATATGCAGCGCTTCCGCCAAAAAAGCCTCCTGCCACAGCGTACCCAGGCTTGCCGCCAGGTGTCCGCCTGCAGAACAGCCCAGGACGATCACTCCCTTAGGCTCCACGCGCCACTCCGCCTCATGCTCCCGAATCAGCGCCATAGCCGCGGCCAGCTCTGTCAACGCCACCGGATACCTGGCAGGAGCGCAGGAATATTTCAGCACTGCCGCATGGCAGCCCATTGCCAGGAACTGCATGGCAAGAGCCTCCCCCTCCCTCTCGGAGGTATAAGCATAGGCCCCGCCGGGACAAACCAGCACCAGAGGCCGCCTGTCGATCCTGATTTCCTCATGATAGTCCTGAATATAAGTAATCAATCTGGCGTCAGGTAACGAACCCGGCGCCTGAATGGGAAAAATTTCATGCAGCATATTGTTGTCCTTTCTGTCCGCAGACGCTTCCTTTAGTACGCTCTCCCCCAGTATACCATCTTTTTTGCCGGTTTTCCACAGCAGACACAGGTATCTGCAATGTGCTCCTGTTCAAAGGGTATATTGCGGCTGGTGACAGCCAGCTTTTCCTTGATCATATCCTCGCACGCCTGCTCGCCGCACCACATGGCTCTCACAAAACCGGTCTTTTCTGCAAACAGCCTCTCGAATTCCTCCTTATTTACAGCAGAGTAAGTGTGTTCCTGCATATGCTTTTCGGCTCTCTCCAGCATTTCCCTCTGGATAGTCTCCAGCAGACAGCCAACCTCCGTCTCCAGCTCCTCCAGGGCAACCTCGATCTTTTCTCTGGTATCCCGCCTGCAGATCACGCATTTGCCCGCCTCGATATCCTTGGGTCCGATCTCTACCCGGATAGGATAGCCCCGCATCTCCGCCTCCGCAAACTTATAGCCGGGGGATTTTTCACTGTCGTCCAGCTTCACACGGAAATTTTTGCCCAGAGCATCCCGAAGTTCATATGCCTTCTCCAGGACCCCGTCCTTTTTCTGCTGGATGGGGATGATACACACCTGGATGGGCGCCACCTTAGGCGGCAGCACCAGCCCCTCGTCGTCCCCGTGTACCATAATGATCGCCCCTATCAGGCGGGTGGAAACACCCCATGAGGTCTGATGCACATATTTCAGGGTATTGTCTTTATCCGCAAACTGAATACCAAAGGCTTTTGCAAAACCGTCCCCGAAGTTGTGGCTGGTTCCGGACTGCAAGGCTTTTCCGTCGTGCATCAGAGCCTCCACACTGTAGGTAGCCTCAGCTCCCGCAAATTTCTCCTTCTCTGTTTTCTGACCCTTTATGACGGGAATCGCCAGCACCTGCTCACAGAAATCGGCGTACAGGTTCAGCATCTGAATAGTCCTCTCCTCCGCCTCTTCCGCCGTGGCATGGGCGGTATGGCCCTCCTGCCACAGGAATTCTCTGGAACGCAGGAAAGGTCTGGTCTCCTTCTCCCAGCGAACCACGGAACACCACTGGTTATAGACCTTTGGCAGATCCCTGTAGGAATGGATATCATTTTTATAAAAATCGCAGAACAGCGTCTCCGAGGTAGGGCGGACGCAGAGCCTCTCCTGCAGAGGCTGCAGGCCGCCATGAGTCACCCATGCCACCTCAGGGGCAAAGCCTTCCACATGGTCCTTCTCTTTTTCCAGCAGGGATTCCGGTATGAACATGGGCAGATACACGTTTTCTACCCCCGCCTCCTTAAACATGGCGTCCATCTGCTTCTGGATCAGCTCCCAGATGGCATATCCTGCGGGCTTGATCACCATACATCCCTTGACGGAGGTGTAGTCGCAAAGCTCCGCCTTCTTCACTACGTCCGTGTACCACTGGGCGAAATCTGTCTCCATGGAGGTGATCTCCTGCACCAGCTTGTTTGATGTGTCTTTTCCTTCTTTTCCCATTTCATTTCTCCTTTCACTCTGCCTGGCACTGCTCTGCGAATCAGCAGCTTCGGAACGGCTCTGCTGATTCGCGCAAAAAACGCCGGATTTCGCTCCCCAAAGGGACCGAAAATCCGGCGGTACCACCCTTATTGATGCCGCCCCACGCTTAAGTGCCGACATCCACCTTTCCTGCCGCTAACGCCGGCCTGCGCCGTGCTTCATACTTCCAGTCATACCGCTTTCTGGCACAAATGGACATGAAAGCAGCGGCATGGCAGCAAATCGATGCACATTATACCCGCAGATACAGGGGGGATACCCTCCTTGCATATCTGCGCCGTCCGCCGCAGCTTCATATTTCGCACGGGACTCCAAGGCAGGTTCCAAACCTTCCGCATAAGGACCTTCCAGCCGCACTGCCGCCATGCTCCCACAGCCGCCGCGCCACGTCCCCTCTCTGGAATGCTTACCAATTTGTACTAACCCTCTTCACAGTCTTTAAAGTATGTAGTGATTGTATTGCAAACAGGGGTGGTTTGTCAAGATACTTTTAGAGCTTTTGCAGCCTGATAAATTGCCCGCTTCGTGCAAAGCTTTTTTGCGGAGTTTTGATATAATATTTTCAGAAAGGGGGAAGTGGAATGCAGGAGTGGAACGGCACGATGCAGAAGTTGATTGAATATATCGAACTGCACGCCTGTGAGAATCCGACGCTTTCAGAGCTGTCTGCATATATCGGGTATTCGCCTTATTACTGTTCCGAACAGTTTCACAGGCTTACCGGTATCACGATTCGGGAGTATCTGTTGAAAAGGTGTCTCTCTATGGCTGCAGTTGAATTACGGGATACCGGTGTCCCGGTCATTGATATTGCGCTGAAATACGGCTTTTCTGACCAGTCGACTTTTACACGGGCTTTTAAAAACATTTACGGATGCGCACCGTCCATGTATAGAAAGAATCCCCGCCCGCTGCCGCTTATCTGCAAAAAGTCACTTCTGGAGCCTTTCAAAAATATAGAAGGAGGATTTGATATGAATAACCTTTCCAAGCCGTATACAAGAATAGAGTATATACCCGCCCACAAATATCTGGGCGTCTACAGAGAATCCGTCACGAAGGCCGGAAGAATCTGGCCACAGCATGACTGTGACCTCCTCTGCGGTATCCTGTCAAGCCTGAAGGACGCCGATCTTGATCCGGTAGTCACCCGTTTTACCTCCGGCTGGACGCTTGAAAACAATTCGCGCAGCTATTTCTTTGGGACCGGCGTACCGCTTGATTACAACAAGGAAATCCCGGAGGGATTCGAGTTAAGAGGTGAATTTCCGGGAAGCTATTATATTGTCTTTTGCCACCAGCCCTTTGATTACGTCACAGAGAATACGGAAGTGATGAAACGGGTAGAGGATCTGGCATGGAATTTCGATCCGGGATCTATCGGGTTTGAGTGGAACGACGCCTGTCAGGATTACCAAAGACATTATCCTGAAGTGCTGGGGTATCAGGTATTAAGAGCAGTGAAGAAACTCGAACAGGGTTCTCATCCTGCTTAACTTTACTTCGGATCGGCAGGATCCGGATCCTCCGGTTCTGCCGATCCGAGTCAGCAGCCTCGAAACGTCTTTGTTTTAGTTATCTGAAAAGCAGAGAAAGCGCAGACGCAGAGCAAATATATCGTTCAGCCTGATGTTGGCAGTTTCCTAATCGGATGTCTTATAACTGTCTTTAATTTATCTGCACTGCATTTTCTTGGGTCGCTTAAATATATTTCGTGATGTAACCTTGTATCGGTTATAT
>JAMPHT010000028.1 GCA_023663285.1 Bacillota bacterium | reverse complement strand
TAAGACGCCGCCCTCTCACGGCGGAAACAGGGGTTCGATTCCCCTATCAGCTGCGACTATTTTGAAAAGAATAGCCCAACCCGGAAAAGTGCCGAAATTCTTTCAGATATTTTTAAGGATTTCGGCATTTTTTCTCTTTACAATTTGGAACGGTGTGCTACAATGGGCTTGTTTGCCGCCGACGTTGTCGCCGGCAGAAGAATATTTAAGATGAAAGAAAGAGGTATGTATTATGAAGAAGAGAATTTTGACTCTGCTCACAGCAATCGTGATGGTATTTGCGCTGGCTGCCTGCGGGGGGGGCAAGACGCTGGAGAGCGTATTGTCGTCCAGTGACTGGAAAGAGGCGGCTAAGGAATGGAATGATTCCGTAAGCGGCTATGGCATCACCATCACCAATGAAGCGGACGGCAACACCCTTGTTTTCACTTGGCATCTGCCTGCCGACGGCCTGTATAGTGAACTGGACAGCGATACCTGCGGCGTTATGTCGGATTCTTTCCTGGGGACCCTGGAAAGCTCGGATTTCCTGACAGCTTTTAAGACAGGCTACGGCGTTACGCTGGATGCTGTGCGCTGCGTGTTTGTCACGTCAGACGGCAGCGAGATATACAGGGACGAGTTGACCAAGTAAGCGCTGCAGATACATAGCAAAATAGGAGCTCAAAGAATGCCCACGGTCACACAGGCCGGGGGCATTTCTGACTTTCAGGCTTTCTTAAAAATAAAAAACTTGCGTCCTGAAAAATTTTGGTGTATAGTGATTCACGATCGACGCGAACAAAATATGCTTATGATATAGAAGAAACAAGACGAAGGGAAGAACGGTATGGCAAAGTATCTGGTAATCGTAGAGTCACCGGCAAAAGTGAAAACCATCAAGAAATTCCTGGGAGCCAATTATGAGGTCGCGGCCAGCAACGGACACGTCCGCGATCTGCCTAAAAGCACGCTTGGAATCGACGTGGAGCATGATTATGAACCGAAGTACATTACCATCAGAGGCAAGGGGGATATTCTGGCCAATCTGCGGAAGGAAGTGAAGAAGGCGGAAAAGGTCTATCTGGCTACCGACCCTGATAGAGAGGGAGAGGCTATCTCCTGGCATCTGTATCACGCCCTGAAGCTGGAGGATAAAAAGGTATACAGGATCACCTTTAACGAGATCACGAAGAATGCTGTGAAGGAGTCCTTAAAGAATGCCAGAGAGATCAATATGAGCCTGGTGGACGCCCAGCAGGCCCGCCGGGCCCTGGACAGGATGGTGGGATACCGGATCTCACCTCTTTTATGGAAGAAGATCAAGCGGGGCCTGAGCGCCGGACGGGTACAGTCCGTGGCGCTGCGCATCATCTGCGACAGAGAGGATGAGATCAACGCTTTCGTGCCGGAGGAGTACTGGAGCCTTGAGGTGAAGCTGAATGTAAAGGGAGAGAAGAAGCCTGTCTGCGCCAGATATTACGGCGCAGGAGCAGAGCGGGAGACCATTGGGAGCAGAGAGCAGGCAGAGGCTATTCAGGCTTCTCTGAAGGGAGCGGAATACAAGGTGGCTGAAGTGAAAAAGGGCGAGCGCCTGAAAAAACCGCCTCTTCCCTTTACCACCTCCACCCTGCAGCAGGAGGCGAGCAAGGCGCTGAATTTCTCCACCCAAAAGACCATGCGCCTGGCCCAGCAGCTCTATGAGGGCGTTGACATCAAGGGAGAGGGAACGGTGGGCCTGATCACCTACCTCCGTACGGATTCCACCCGTGTGTCTGAGGACGCGGAGAAGGCTGCGGCGGAATTTATCGGCTCCCGCTACGGCAAGGAGTATCTGGGCGGGGAGACGTCGGGGAAGAAGAACGACCGGAAGATACAGGACGCCCATGAGGCCATACGTCCCACGGACTTAAAGCGGATCCCCACAGAACTGAAAGAGCAGCTGCCCAGGGATCTGTTCCGGCTCTATCAGCTTATCTGGAAACGGTTTGTGGCAAGCAGGATGAGCGGGGCGAAATACGAGACGGTATCCGTAAAGATAAAGGCGAAGGAGCACGTTTTTACAGTGGCGGCCTCCGCCCGGAGATTTGACGGCTTTATGAGCGTATATGCCCCAGAGGAGGAGAAGGAAGAGGAAAATACCTTAAGCGGAGAGCTGAGCAAAAAGAGCGAGCTTTCCTTTGAGGCATTTGACGCCAGGCAGCATTTTACCCAGCCCCCTGCCCATTACAATGAGGCGTCTCTGGTCAAGGAGCTGGAGGAGCTGGGGATAGGACGCCCAAGCACCTATGCGCCCACCATCACCACTATTCTGGCGAGGCGCTATATCGTAAAGGAGAATAAAAATCTCTATGTCACCGAGCTTGGCGAGGTGGTGAACAATATGATGAAGGAGGCGTTTCCCTCCATCGTGGATGTGAATTTTACCGCCAATATGGAAGCCCTTCTGGATGGTGTGGAGGAGGGAGAGATCAAATGGAAAACGGTCATCTCCAATTTCTATCCCGATCTGGACGAGGCAGTGCGGCAGGCGGAGAAGGAGCTGGAGGAGGTCACCATAGCGGACGAGGTCAGCGACCAGGTCTGCGAGCTCTGCGGCAGGCAGATGGTGATAAAGTACGGGCCCCACGGACGGTTCCTGGCCTGTCCCGGCTTCCCGGAATGTCGTAATACCAAGCCCTATTTTGAGAAGATCGGCGTTGCCTGTCCGCTGTGCGGCAAGGATGTGGTGATGAAAAAGACCAAAAAGGGCAGAAGATATTACGGCTGTATCGACAATCCGGACTGCGGCTTTATGGTGTGGCAGAAGCCTACGGGAGAGAAATGCCCGAAGTGCGGCTCTGTGCTGCTGTCAAAGGGCAATAAGCTGGTATGCGCGAATGAGCAGTGCGGATATAGCGCTCCGGTGGAGGTCCTCTCCCAGGCGAGCCTCTGATTGCGGAGACCCAAAAGTTTTTTTGTCGGAATTGTCGCATAAATCATAGAAAAAACACTAAAATCCCAGAATTATACATTGAAATCTGTTTTTTTATGTGTTACACTAGTCGTGGCAGGCCGCCAAGACGGAGGAAAATATGTATGAGCAGTGTACAGCTGTTAGATAAAACCAGAAAAATAGGAAAGTTGTTGCATAACAATAACTCCAGCAAAGTGGTGTTCAATGATATATGCACGGTGCTGCGGGATATTTTAAATTCCAATGTTTTGGTCATCAGCCGCAAGGGCAAGGTGTTGGGCGTGGGAAAAGCCGAAGGCATTCGGTCCATCACAGAGTTGATAAACGAAGAGGTGGGCGGGTTTATAGACCCTATGCTGAACGAGCGTCTGCTGGGAGTGCTTTCCACCAAGGAAAATGTGAATCTGGAGACGCTGGGCTTTGAAAACACCGAGATCCGGAAGGTCCAGGCAACCATAGCCCCCATCGAGATAGCGGGAGAGCGTTTGGGAACCCTGTTTGTCTACAAGGGCAACACCCAGTATGAGATCGACGACATCATTCTGTGCGAGTACGGCTCTACAGTGGTAGGGCTGGAGATGCTGCGGGCGGTGAATGAGGAGAATGCCGAGGAGAAGCGAAAGATAGCTGTGGTGCGCTCGGCGATCAGTACCCTGTCCTTTTCCGAGATGGAGGCCATCACCCATATTTTTGACGAGCTGAACGGTATGGAAGGCATCCTGGTGGCCAGCAAGATCGCCGACAGAGTGGGGATCACCCGTTCCGTGATCGTCAACGCCCTGCGGAAGTTCGAGAGCGCGGGGGTGATTGAATCCCGATCCTCCGGCATGAAGGGGACCTACATCAAGGTGCTGAACGACGTGGTGTTTGATGAGATCGAGGAATTGAAACATCAGAACCAGAGGAGATAAACAATTTAATACATAAAAACGGATTGAAAGGTGGTATAAAGGGATTTATTACATAAATAATAAGTCCCTTTTTTGATAAAATCATTCAAAATCTATTGTTTTTTTGCGTAAAATAATTATAATAAAAAGGTGTGGATATGAAAGGAGACAGCTATGATTCAGACAAACGTGTTTGACTATGTGAGGATCTTGGATAAGGCGGCGGACGCCAGCTGGCTGCGCAACGAGGCCATAGGCAATAATATCGCCAACGTGGACACGCCGGGCTACAAGAGGCAGGACGTAGCCTTTGAGTCTGTCCTTGAAAAGGCCCTGGGCCATAACCGGTATCAGTCTACCGATTCAAAGGTGGCGGCGGCAAAGTCAAAAAATCTTTCCGTCAGGACATTCACGGATTACGAGAGCTATTCCTACCGTCTGGACGGTAATAATGTGGATATTGAGAACGAGAATGTGATGCTGGCGGAGAACCAACTGAAATATCAGGGACTGCTGGCCGGTATCAACCAGGAGTTCGATAATCTAAAGACAGTTATGAAGTAGTAATGTGAAAGGAAGAGAAAAAATATGAGTATGTTTTCGGGGTTTAACATCAACGCATCAGGAATGACGGCCCAGCGCTACCGTATGGATGTCATTTCGGAGAATATAGCCAATGCCAATACCACCAGGACTGCCAACGGCACCCCCTACCGAAGGAAGGTAGTTTACTTTGAGGAAAAAGGCGGCCAGACCGAGTTCAGCAGGGTCTTGAACGAGGCTTCCTTCAATCACGGCTATTCCGGCCAGGGCGTAAAGGTCAGAGGGGTCCTGCATGACTATGAGACAGAGATGAACATGGTGTATGACCCTTCCCATCCCGACGCGGATGAAAACGGCTATGTGACCGGTCCCAACGTGAACATCATCACGGAGATGACCGACATGATAGACGCCAGCCGTGCCTATGAGGCAAACGCTACCGCGTTCAACGCCAGCAAGTCCATGGCTCAGCAGGGGCTGCAGCTGGGACAGTGACGGCGGCGTTAAGACAGACTTGAGAATGATACGGAAAGGAAATACATAACATGGATCTGTATACATTGAACGGAGTGACTAAGATCAACAATATCTCTCCGGCGGAGTCCCTGCGGGGAACGCTGCTGGATATCGAACCGAAGAAAGAAACCACGGGAACCATGTTCGACGCTTTTCTGAACACGGCTATCGACAATATCAAGACCACCAACAGTTATCTTTCCGATGCCGAGGACGAAGAAATCAAGTTTGCGCTGGGTGAGACGGAGAATACCCACGACCTGATGATCGCCCTGCAGAAGGCGTCTACTGCACTGCAGTATACCGTGGCCATCCGCGATAAACTGATGGACGCCTATAAGGAAATCATGCAGATGCAGATCTGAGTTTAAATTAATACTTTAGGAGACTTACCATGCCTGAGAAGTTGAAAGAGATACTGGAAAAAGTAAAAGACTGGTGGAACAAATTCACTGCCAGACAGAGGACGATCATCATTGCCATCGGGGCGGCGGTCATCTTTACGCTGGTGATCATCGTCTATGTGATTTCCAGACCACAATATATAAAGCTGGGTACATACGCCACCTCGGCGGAGGCGGCGAAGATAGTCGAAATTTTGGAATCTGCGGGCGTGACCCCCAAGGTATCGGATGACGCATTGACCATCGAGGTGCTGTCAGAACAGCAGTATATGGCAAACCTGGCGCTTGGATCCGCGGGTTACACTACCTCTGCCATGAAATATGACGAATGGGTGAACAGCAGTATGTCCACCACCTCCACGGACAGGGAGCACCAGTGGAAGCTTTACCTGCAGGAGGAGATGGCCAGGACCCTGGAATGTCAGAGCAATGTGAAGGACGCAACGGTGATTCTGACGCTGCCGCCTCAAAACGGCACCCTGGCGGCCCAGAATGAGGAGACCTCGGCTTATATCACGCTGGAACTGGACGGCAATCTTACCTCATCCCAGGCGGCGGGACTGGCAAGGTGCGTGTCCTCCGGGCTGGGAAATGCCGCCATGGATAAGATCACCATTGTAGATACCAATTCAAACATTCTGTTTGTTGGAAACGACTCCAACTCCGCCGTCGGGATGGCGCAGTCCATACAGGAGCTGCGGTCCCAGGCTCAGACCTTTATTGCAAGCCAGTTAAAAACAGTGCTTTTCGGCACCCAGCAGTTCGACCAGATCGCGGTCACTGCCAATCTGGATGTGGATTATTCCCAGTACCAGGAGACCTGGAAGGAGTATTCCGCTCCCGACGGCCGCGACGAGGGGATGAAGAGCCATGAGGATGAATTTGAGTCCAGCAATGTGAACGACGGCGGCGGTATTCCCGGCACGACGGAAAACGACGGCGAGAATTACACCGGATATATGTGGCAGGACTACGGCACTAGCGAGTCCAGCCAGACGGAGAGAAGCACGGATTATCTGCCCAATGAATACGCAAAGCAGGTCACCACGATGCCCGGCGTTGTCAAATATGAAAATTCCGGCCTCGCCATTTCCATGATCCGGTACAGGACGTACAACGAGAGCACCGTCAAGGCTCAGGGCCTGCTGGAAGGCATCACCTGGGAGGAATTCCAGGAGGCTCACAGAGAGGATGTCAAGCTGGAGATCGACCCGGATTATTACAGTATGGCGGCGAATGCCACAGGCATCAGCGAGGATCGGATCACGATCATGGCGTTTGAGTCTCCTGTCTTCGTTGATAAGCAGAGCAGCATCACCGGCAGCGATATCGTCAGCATCGTGATGATCGTGCTGATCCTGGCATTGCTTGCCTTTGTAGTGCTGCGGAGTATGCGGGGCCGCAAGGGAGAGGAAGCGGAAGAAGAGCTCTCCGTGGAATCCATGCTGCAGTCTACGCCTGACGATGCGGTCACCGACATTGATGTGGAGACCAAGTCCGATACCAGAAAGATGATAGAGAAATTTGTTGACGATAATCCCGAAGCGGCGGCAAATCTGTTGCGGAACTGGCTGAACGAAGATTGGGGTTGACGAAAGGAAGAGCTTATGGCAAAGGCGGCGGAAAAAGACGAACTCAAAGGAATACAGAAAGCTGCGATCCTGCTGATCGCATTGGGACCGGAACGCTCGGCGGGTATTTTCAAGCACCTGAAGGAGGAAGAGATCGAGGAACTGACTCTGGAGATCGCCAATACCAGGAGCGTGACGCCCCAGGTGAAGGAAAGCGTTATAAACGAGTTTTATGAGGTGTGCCTGGCACAGCAGTATATTGCGGAGGGCGGCATCAACTATGCGAAGGATCTGCTGGAGAAGGCGCTGGGCACGGAGAAGGCGATGGACGTTATCGGCAAGCTGACGGCGTCCCTCCAGGTGAAGCCTTTCGAATTTGTGCGAAAGACGGATGCTTCCCAGCTGATCAACTTTATCCAGGACGAACATCCTCAGACCATTGCCCTGATCCTGTCCTATCTTTCCCCCGGTCAGGCGGCGCTGGTGATCTCGGCGCTGGCTCCGGACAGACAGGCGGATGTGGCGCGGCGTATCGCGGTGATGGACCGCACCAGCCCCGACGTTATCAAGGAGGTGGAGAAGGTGCTGGAATCCAAGCTGGCAAGCCTTGTAAATCAGGATTACACCGTTATCGGCGGTGTGGACGCCGTGGTGGAGATACTGAACACGGTAGACAGAGGAACAGAGCGCCATATTATGGAGACGCTGGAGATCGAGGAGCCGGAGCTGGCGGACGAGATCAGAAAGAAGATGTTCGTGTTCGAGGATATCCTGCTGCTGGACGACAGAGCCATTCAGCGTGTGCTGCGTGACGTGGACAACAGCGATCTGGAGATGGCGTTGAAGAGCGCCAACGAGCAGGTACAGAACGCTATCTTCAACAACCTGTCCAAGCGTCTGGCTGTCATGATCAAAGAAGATATGGAGTTTATGGGCCCTGTCCGCATGAAGGATGTGGAAGAGGCTCAGCAGAAGATCGTAAATATCATCAGAAAGCTGGAGGATACCGGTGAGATCGTAATTTCCAGAGGCGGAGGTGACGAGATCGTTGTCTAGTGGTTTGGTAAAACAGATGTTTATGGTGGTCCAATCCGAGGAGAAACGTGTCATCAGCGCTGACGAGCTGATACAGAAACGGCAGGACGATCTGCTGCGGTGGCAGCAGGAAGCCGATGCGGAGGGGTTTGTATCCGGTCTTACGGCGGCGGAGCTGGAGCTTACAGGGGACGAGGGAGAGAGCAGTATCATCAAATCCCAGGAGAGCGCAGACCAGATCATGGAGAATGCCCAGGCGGCGGCCCAGACTACTCTGGCGGCGGCAAAGGCGGAGGCGGAAGCCCTTCTTCAGGAGGCGAGAGCCCAGGCAGCGGCGGAGAAGAACGGTATTCTTACACAGGCGCAGCAGCAGGGCTATTCGGAGGGATATGCAAAAGCCCAGGCGGAGGCGGAAGCCATCCGGCAGGAATACAGGGAAAAGGAAGAACAGCTGGAGCTTTATTATAAACAGCAGATAGAGGAGCTGGAGCCTCAGATGGTGGATACCATCGCGGCGATCTATGAGCATATTTTTCATGTAGAGCTTCAGTCTTATCGGGAGATCCTGGGCCATTTGATCTCAGATACGCTGAGAAAGCTGGAGGGCGGTCACGACTTTATGGTACACGTCTCCAAGGAGGATTATCCTTATGTCAGTATGCAGAAAAAGGAGATCCTGGCGGGGGCCGTTGCGGCGAACTGCAATGTGGAAGTAGTGGAGGATATGACCCTGGCGAAAAATGAGTGCCTGATCGAGACGGACAGCGGCATTTACGACTGCGGGCTGGATACGCAGCTGGAGGCGCTGAAGCGGAAGCTGATGCTGCTGGCCTGGCAGCGCGAATAGCGCGAGTAGGATTTCTAAGCGGTCAAAGTACGCCCGCTAAGAAATCCTACGGCTCGCAAGCGAGCCTACTCGCGCGGAAGAATGCCCAAAGAGGTGTGCTGCGCACTCTCTTGGCATTCTTCCGGAATCGGGAGAGCAGACGGCATACGCATAGAAGATATGGTGTATATATAGCAATAAGGTCATGATGTGATAAATGGTTTGAAGCACGGAGGTCAGTGTGTACGCACCGGTGGTGGATTTCGGAAAGTACAACAAAATAATGGAGCAGTCTTTTTTTAAGAGGCTGGGCAAGGTAGTCAATGTGGTGGGGCTGACCATTGAATCCGCCGGGCCGGATGCAAGGCTGGGGGATCTGTGCATGATCTTTCCCGGCGGGGAAGGGGAGCAGCCGCCCATCATGGCGGAGGTAGTGGGCTTTAAGGACAAAAAGACCCTGCTGATGCCCTATGACGCCACGGACGGCATCGGGCTGGGCTGTGTGGTGGAAAATACAGGCAGCCCTTTAAGGGTGGTTGCCGGCGACGATTTGTTAGGCAAGACCCTGGACGGTCTGGGAAGGCCGGTGGACGGCACTGTGGTGAACGGAGCAGCCTATCCTGTGGAAGCGCCGCCGCCGGATCCTATGAGCAGGGAGATCATCGACGAGGTCCTGCCCCTGGGGGTAAAGGCGGTGGACGGCCTGATCACAGTGGGGAAGGGTCAGCGTATCGGCATCTTTGCCGGCTCCGGCGTGGGGAAATCCACGCTGATGGGAATGTTTGCAAGGAATACAAAGGCGGACATCAACGTGATCGCTCTGATTGGAGAGCGGGGACGTGAGGTGCGTGAATTTATAGAGCGGGATCTGGGGGAAGAGGGAATGCGGCGCTCGGTGGTGGTGGTAGCCACCTCGGATAAGCCGGCCCTGGAGAGAAATAAGGCGGCCAAGACGGCCACGGCTATCGCGGAATATTTTAGAGATCAGGGCAGGGACGTACTGCTGATGATGGATTCCCTGACCCGTTTTTCCATGGCGCAGCGGGAGATCGGGCTTGCCAGCGGGGAGCCTCCCGTGAGCAGGGGCTATCCTCCCAGTGTGTACGCGGAGATGCCCAAGCTCTTAGAGCGGGCGGGCAGGTCGGATAAGGGGTCCATCACGGGGCTGTACACCGTGCTGGTGGACGGCGACGATTTCAACGAGCCCATCACGGATACTGCCCGAAGTATTCTGGACGGACATATCATGCTGGACAGAAAGCTGGGGCACAAGAATCATTATCCCGCTATCGACGTGCTGCAGAGCATTTCCCGTTGTATGAGCCAGATCGCCACCAGAGAGCACAAGCAGATGGCGGGTAAGCTGAAAAATGTGCTGGCTACCTATAACGAGGCGGAGGATCTGATCAACATCGGCGCATATAAGAGCGGCAGTAACCCCAGCATTGACTACGCCATCGCGAAAATAGACGCGGTCAATGAGTTTCTGTGTCAGGCTACCGAAGAGAAGTTTGACTTTGAGACCAGCGTAGAGCTGTTGGGCAGTCTTTTTGACTCATGATATATATTGCGGATTTTGGAGAGAGCATATGGCGCGTTTTCGTTATTCCATGCAGAGCATATTGAACATAAAACTGAAGATGGAGACTCAGGCGAAGCAGGAATTTTCCGCCGCCAGAGCGGCGCTGGATGAAGAGGAGGAACGCCTGCAGGGGCTGTTCGACCGGAAGGCGGGATATGAGGAAGAGGCGGAAGAGCTGCTGGCGGGGATCCTGGATCTGAGAGCCATTGAGGAAAACAAAATGGCGGTGGTCTGCATGGAGAATTATATCGCGGAGCAGCAGCAGCAGGTGGCAAAGGCGGAGCGAAAGCTGGAGCAGGCAAGGGAGCGCCTGACCGAGGTGATGATGGAGCGCAAGACCCATGAGACATTGAAGGAAAAGGCATTCCAGCAGTTCCTGATGGATGAGAAGAGACAGGAAGGCAAGGAGATAGATGAGCTTACCAGCTATACCTACGGACAGAAACGAAAGGATGGCGGCAGCGGCGTACCGGCATAGGGACGCCTGTGATCAGGAGGCAGTATGGCAAAAGAAGTAAGTCAGGGAGTCGGTTCCCCGGAGGAAGAAAAGAAGCGGATACAGGACGAGAAGAAGCAGCTGAAAAAGCAGCAGAAGGATCAGAAGAAAGAGGCAAAACGGCGGGCGAAGGAGATCGCGAAGCAGGAGGAGGATCTGGGGCTGGACGAGGGCAACGGGCTTGTGACCTTCGGTGCAACGGTGCTGATCGTGGCTCTGTGGATCGCGGTGGTGTGCGTTATCGTGAAGCTGGACATCGGCGGCTTCGGAAGCTCCGTGCTGGCGCCCATCCTAAAGGATGTGCCTGTGGTAAATATGATATTGCCGGATTCCGGCCAGACAGAGACCACAGATCCCGGCAGCTACGGGGGCTATTCCAGTCTCCAGGACGCCGTGGCTTATATCAGGCAGCTGGAGCTGGAGCTGGAGCGGGTGCGCACAGAGTCCAATGCCAAGGATGCGGACATGGAGAAGCTGATAGCCGAGAATGACAGGCTGGACGAATTTGAGCAGAGGATCGTGGAATTCCAGCGCATCCAGCAGGAGTTTTACGAGGAGGTAGTCTACGCGGAGAACGGACCGGGGGCCGAGGAATACCGGAAATGGTATGAGGAGATGGACCCCGCCACTGCGGAGGCGCTCTACAAGCAGGTGGTGGTTCAGCTTGAGGAGAGCAAGGAGATACAGGAATATGCAGCCGCTTATTCCGATCCCGCCATGAAGCCCAAGGAGGCAGCCGAGATCTTTAACAACATGACGGATAACCTGAATCTGGTGGCAAAGATACTGAACGCCATGAGCACCGAGTCCAGGGGAGCCATTCTTGCCGCCATGGATACGGATGTGGCCGCGAGGCTCACAAAAATTATGGATCCGGACTCTTAAGTATTTGGGGGATCATGCCGATAACAAGGTCAGGGTATAAAAATACCCTGACCTGACAAGGTGTATAATACACCTTGACTTCGTGAAAGCATAAAATGAATGCTTTCACCTGCACTTTGATAACAATAGAAAGGAGGTCAGAAATGACAAGTACACCTGTAAAAGACGTGAGTTTCGGACCGGGTGGGGCGTTGCCTGTGGGAAATGTGGCGAGAGCGTCCACAGACGGCGGCTTTCAGGCGGTTTGGAACAATCAGGCGGAGAAGCAGACGGATGATGCAGGACAGTCAGAGGACAGCCGGACGGTGAAAAAGGCGCCGGGAGACTCATTGAAGGCCAGGGATGAACACAGGGCTCGGACGGAAAAGCGGGAGCCCAGCCGGAACGTGGAAGAGCGTACGGACATCCCGGAGGAAAAGCTTGAGGAGGCGGCGGAGGTCCTGGGGACAGCAGCAGATCAGATGATCCAGGAGGTGGCGGATGCCTTCGGAATGGAGCCTGAGGAGGTTCAGGCAGTCATGGCGGATCTGGGGCTGGAACAGACGGATGTTTTGTCCTCCCAGGGGTTGAGCAGCCTGGTCCTTGCCCTGTCGGGTGCGGAGGATCCCCAGGCGCTGCTTACTGACGAGGCTCTTTACGGCAGTTATCAGGAGCTGATGGGCCGGTTGAAGGAGACGCTGCAGGAGTGCAGCGAGACCCTTGAGGTGGAGCCGAAGCAGTTGACGGAGCTGGTAAAGCCCGAAGAAAAACTGCCTGTGGTGGAAGTGACGGCAGAGACCCTTCGACCGGAGCAGGCTGAAGAACCGGAGGAACAGACAAAGCCTGCAGAGAAAACGCCGGAGGAAAGCTTACAGCCTGTGGGGACAAAAGAGCAGAAGGCGGAGCAGACCGGAGAGAACGGGAACACAGCCGGCGACCGGAATCGGAAGGAGCATCGGCAGGAGGCCGGCAGAGATCAGGGCCTGATGCCCTTTGCCCAGAACCTGAGGGCGGAGCAGTATGAGCCTGAAGTTCAGCAGACTTCCTACACGGAAAGCGTGTGGGACGCGGATACCCAGAACATTATGCGTCAGATCATGGACTACATGAAGGTCAATCTGAAAGCTGATATGTCTACCATGGAGATGCAGCTGCATCCCGCAAGCTTAGGGACCCTGCAAGTCCAGGTGGCGTCAAAGGGCGGCGTGCTGACGGCAAACTTTATCACCCAGAACGAGGCGGTAAAGGCGGCGCTGGAAAGCCAGATGGTCCAGCTGCAGGAACGGTTTGAGGAACAGGGAGTCAAGGTGGAGGCTATCGAGGTCACCGTTCAGACTCATCAGTTCGAGCAAAACCTGGAGCAGGGCAGAAGAGGCGGACAGGAGCAGGCGCCTGCAAAGAAGGGCCGCACCCGGAGGATCGACCTGAACGATCCCATACCCTCCGAGGAAATGGAGGAGCAGGACGTTCTGGCGAAGGAGATCATGACAGCCAACGGAAATACGGTGGATTATACCGCGTAAGGTTTTGATGCGCATCGCGAAAGGAGAAATCATATGGCATTGTGGCAGCCGGTGGAGGACGGCAAGATCGTCGAGACTTCATCTCAGAATTCATTAAAAAATAAATCAAAGACAAGTAATAACGGTATGGACAAGGATGCGTTCTTACAGCTTCTGGTAGCTCAGATGCAGTATCAGGACCCCCTGGAGCCTACCTCCAACACGGAGTACATCTCTCAGTACGCTCAGTTTTCACAGGTTGAGCAGATGCAGAACATGGCGGCCAGTACGGATCTGGCAAGAGCCAGCACCCTGGTGGGCGAACAGGTCTACATCAAGACCACCAACTCACAGGGAAGTACGGATTATGTTTATGGTAAGGTGGATTACGTGGTGTATGAGAACGGAAAGGCCTATCTTTCCATCGACGAAGCCCTGTATTCTCTGGACGATCTGGATACCGTGGTGGATAAGACCTACAAGGACGCTTACGACAAGGCTTATGACTTTACCCTGAAGCTGAATAAGCTGCCTGCGGTGAACGGTGTGGATATGACGGACGCCAAGGCCATCGACGAGCTGGAAGAGATCTACAACGGCATGAACGATTACGAGAAGGGCTTTGTGGCGGAGGATACCGTGAAGAGCCTGAACAAGTACATCGAGAAGCTGAAAGAGGTCCGCAAAGCGGCGGAAAAGGCTACGGCAAACGATATCACCGAGCGTGTGGTAGCGCTTCCGGAGCTGGCTGAGGTGACAGCTGAAGATGTGAAGGAGATCAGGGAGCTGTCTAAGCTCTACAGCGACTTAAGCGAGGACGGAAAGAGCCAGGTGGCCGCGGAAGTGGCGGAAAGGCTGCAGAAGTATGTGGAGAAGGCGGACGCCCTTGGCAGTGACGGATCGGCCTCCGGGGAAGAGGACGAAGGCGGAGACGGAGACCAGGTGTAAGAGGGAACTTACATTTATATAAGAAGAAGGAGCTTGAGGATGAATATTCAGAAAAACGGGTATCTCTCCATTGAGCAGTTGACAGACCAGTACCGGAGCAAGGCGCCCGGAACGGAGAGCCGGGAGAATGCAGCCGGCCTCTCCTTCCGGGAGATCCTGCAGCAGAGGAGCCGGGAGACCAAGGAGCCGGGAGACTTGCGGTTTTCCAAGCACGCCCTGACCAGGTTGAACGACCGCAATATCGAGCTTGACGATATACAGCTGGAAAGGCTGAAAACGGGAGCCGATAAGGCGGGGGAGAAGGGCATCAGAGATTCTCTGGTCATCGTAGACCAGTTGGCATTCATCGTGAACGTGCCCAACCGGACGGTAGTCACTGCCATGGACAGTACGGCGACAGACGAAAACATTTTCACAAATATCAACGGGGCGGTAATCGCATAGCCGGACCTTTCATAAGGAGGTTATGGCTTCCCGGAGGACGGAAGGGAAGCGCGCCCTGTTTCAAACAGGAGGATTGAGCACTATGATGAGATCACTTTACTCTGGCGTGGCAGGACTTAAGACCCACCAGACCAAGATGGACGTTATCGGTAACAACATTGCAAACGTAAACACCACTGCCTATAAGTCAAGCTCTATCGTATTCAGCGATCTGATGAGCCAGACCACCCAGAGAGCCAGCGGCCCCAACGCCACCACGGGAGTGGGCGGCGTCAACGCAAGACAGATCGGTCTGGGCGTTAAGAGCGGCGCTATCAATATCAACATTACGGGCCAGGGTTCCACCCAGTCCACAGGTAATCCCTTCGACGTCATGATCAACGGCGATAATTTCTTCGTGGTCAACAACGGCCAGGAGAACTTCTTTACCAGAGACGGTTCTTTCTTTGTAGATGCGGCAGGTAATCTGGCTATGACCAGCCTGGGCTACAATGTCATGGGCTGGCAGGTGGATGAGGAGACCGGCAATATCAAGAAGGACACGGTCTCCGCACTGCGCATCATGAGCGCGGCAAACATGACCTATCCTCCGGAGGCTACGTCACAGGCGTATCTGTCCGGTATCATCGATAAGCACGACACCGATGTGACCAGTGCCAACGGCAGAGTGGTGAACCTGAACTTCTTTGACTCCCTGGGCTACAGCTACACCGCAAAGTTCACCTTCAGACAGTCCTCCGTGAAGGAAGAGTACAGTATGGAGCTGGATAAGATCCTGGATTCCACGGGAGCGGAGATAGAGCTGGATGAGGAGACAAAGCGGGCTCTGTTCGGAGACAGCAGCGGCGGTATGGCTACTCAGCAGGTAAATACCAAGGTGAGCCTGAAGAAGGGCTATACCTGGGATACTGCCACCAGCAGGATCCTTTCCAATGCAGAGGGAGCGGTGGCGGATCTTTCCCATATCTTTGATGCGACCGGAAACATTCTGAGTGCAGATACGGCGGTAGCTCCGGCTGACCCGGATCACCCCGGAGAGACGGTGGCGGAGCGGGCCCAGAGGGAGCTGGACGCCTTGGCGGCAGCTTACGGCTATGAGGGCTCCACGGAGGATTTCCTGAACCTCTGCGTGGGCATCGAGAACAATGCCACCCCCGCCGTAAAGGAGACCTGGAGCGTGAGGCAGCTGCTGGGCGCCCAGATGGGAGCCAACTACACCACCGGCGCAACGGGAGATAACCTGACGGTGCAGAGGAATTTTGCTTCTCTGGGCGGCGGCGGATTCACCTCAGACGCCAGAGTGTATTACGGTCATACCGTGACCTTTGACGCAAAGAGCGGCTACCTGCAGTCGGTGGACGGCCTGACCACTGATTTCACGGTGAGGCTGAATTTAAACAGTGCAGGCTTGACAGACACTACGGTTACCGACGAGACCAACCCCATGGGGAATTTCTCCAACATTACCATCGACCTTTCCGAGATCTCCATGTTCGACAACAAGGGAACCTCCACCATCGGCGCTACCAGCGGCAGCAACGATGAGCAGACCTTGGGTATGGGCGCCGGCCGAAGGCTGGGCGATATGATCGGCGTGTCCATCGACAAGTCAGGTCTGATCTACGCCAGCTATGACAACGGTATGACGAGGCTTTTAGGACAGATCGCCACGGCTGCCTTTCCCAATGCCTCCGGTCTGGAGAAGCAGGGCGACAACCTGTATTCCGCAACCATGAACTCCGGTGACTTCGACGGCATCGGCGAGGATATCACCGCAGGCGGCGGGTATTTCTCCACCGGCCAGCTGGAGATGAGCAACGTGGATCTGTCCTCGGAATTCACGGAAATGATCACCACACAGCGTGGTTTCCAGGCGAACAGCCGTATCATTACAGTGTCCGATACCCTGTTGGAAGAATTAACTAATCTGAAACGTTAAATTTTTCTACCCAAATCTGAAAAGGCGTGTTATAATAGGGACGGATTATTCTCCGTCCCTATGTTCATTTTTACGAAAACATTTATTTTTGGGGAGAAATGGCCTATGATCGAGGTGACAAAGCTGAACGGGATCAAAATACTGGTGAACCCGCATCTCCTTGAAACTGTG
Source organism: Bacillota bacterium (assembly GCA_023663285.1). Taxonomy (GTDB): domain Bacteria; phylum Bacillota; class Clostridia; order Lachnospirales; family Lachnospiraceae; genus Acetatifactor. The sequence continues at coordinate 25,880 of JAMPHT010000028.1, read as the reverse complement.
GAGGAGACGCCGGACACGGTACTGACTCTGACCACAGGAAAAAAAATAATTGTAAAAGAAAGTAGACAAGAGATAAAAAATCTAGTAAAATTGTACAGAAAGGATATTTTTGCGGAATAATTCAAAAATATACATAATAAAAAGGTGATTGGTATGGATATAGCATCTTTAGCAGGACTTTTGCTTGGTTTGGTAATGCTTGTGTTCGGTATACTTTCTGCCGTAGAGTACGATGCCTCGAAGATTGTAAAGGAATATGCGGACCTGCCTTCCGCGATCATTACCTTTGGCGGCGCGTTCTCTGCGACGCTGCTGTCCCACAGCCTGGCGGACTTTATCGGCGGTCTGAAAAGCTTTACGCTGATTTTCAAGGCACCGGCCATCAATACCAGTGAGATGATCCAAAAAATCATAGATTTGTCCAACGTAGCCCGGAAGGAAGGTTTGCTTTCCCTGGAGGAGGCTGCGGGAGATATGGATGAGCCCTTTCTGAAAAAGGGTATCCTGTTGATCGTGGACGGCACGGATCCGGATCTGGTGCGGGCTATCATGGAGACGGAGCTGGTGAGTATCGAGGGGAGACACAAGACGCGTATCGGCTTCTGGGATAAGCTGGGAGCCATGGGTCCTGCCTGGGGTATGATCGGTACTCTGGTAGGACTGGTAAATATGCTTTACAATATGTCGGATATGGATAAGCTGGGGCCTTCCATGGCGGTGGCGCTGATCACCACCCTGTACGGTTCCCTGTTGGCGAACTGGATCTGTATCCCCGTTTCCAATAAGCTGACGGCTGATAACGCCAGCGAGATGATGTTGAAAGAAGTCATGATCGAGGGTCTTTTGTCCATTCAGGCAGGTGAGAACCCCAGAGTCATAGAAGAAAAGCTGAAATCGTTCCTGGCCCCTGCGGACAGGACCAGTTCTGAAGAGACGCCGGGAGGTGAGGAGTAATGGCAAAGCGTAAGGAGGATGCGCCGCCGCCAGGGTCACCGGCGTGGATGGCGACCTTCAGTGATTTGATGAACCTTCTGCTTTGCTTCTTCGTTATGCTGTTTGCCATGTCCACTCCGGAACAGGAAAAGCTGGAAGCGTTCGTGGCAGCCATGAACAGTTCCTTCAGCTTTTTCGAGGGAGGCGCTACCGCCATCGGAGACGGTTTTCTGATCAGCAACGGCGTCAGCCAGCTGAACGAGCTGGATCAGTACATCAACAGTACGGGCAAGACGGCGGACAGCGAGACGGACGGGGAGGATCTGCAGGAGTTCGAGTTATCTCCGGAGGCCCAGGAATCGCTGGAGCAATACCTGGAAGATCAGCAGCTTCAGGAAAACGAGGAATATGCGGAAATGATCGAAGAGATCCTTCAGGAGAACCGCATAGGAGACGAGGTGGATGTGAGCTTTACGGCACAGTATGTAAAGCTTTCCATGAACGGCGCGATGCTCTTTGATTCCGGGAGCGCGAATCTGAAGGAGGACGCCATGTCCATACTGGCAAAGGTGAGCGTCATACTGGAGCGGTACAGCGGCGGGACCATAGAGATCATAGGCCATACCGACAACGTTCCTCAGTCCGGCGCAAAATATGCCGATAACGAAGAACTGAGCGACGCCAGGGCGTTGTCCGTGTTTTATTACCTGGTAGAGAATTCCGTGCTGAACCCTAACGATATGATGCATTCGGGAATGGGAGAGCGGGAACCCATAGCGGACAATTCCACGCCGGAGGGCAGAAGCCTGAACCGCCGGGTGGAGATCAGGATCATGAATCCGAACCAGAACTGATTTTCGGAATGATTCCCGGAAAATGTTTCCTGGAACTGGAATGTCTTCTGGAATTAAGAAAGAAAAGAAATAAGAGGATGTAAACATTATGAAGAAGAATTTACTGAGTATACTTATTCTTGTATTGCTGATTGTGAACATTGCGTTGACGGCGGTGATGATGATCAGTGTGACGGGGACAAATAAAAAGACCGGAGAGCTGGTCACCAGCATTGCCACCGTCCTGAATCTGGAGTTGTACAATCCCGGCGGCGTGCCTCTGGCGGATGTGCCTCTTTCCGAGACGGAGACCTACACCATGGAGGAAATTATGGTACCTTTAAAGTTTTCCGTTACGGTCAATGAGGACGGAAGCACTCAGACAAGTACAAAGCAGAACTACTTTATATTTACCCCGACTCTCTACCTGAATACCAAGCATGAGGATTACAAGAGCTTCGGCGGCGCAGAGAAGATGGCGGAGCTGGAGAGCCAGATCCAGGTTGTGATCACGGATGTGGTCCGCGCCTACACTCTGGAGGAATGCCAGAACGATCTGGAAAGCATTCAGGATGAAATCCTTACAGAAATACAGAAGATGTTCGACTCCAATCTTATCTTCAAGATCGGCATTAGCAAAATAAAGTTCGGCTGATGCTGACGCAGAAGAGTATTTGCGGCATCATGAGGGAGGTGAACACAGGTGGGCGAGGTACTGTCCCAAAGTGAAATAGATGCTCTGCTGTCGGCAATGGCTTCGGGTGAAGTAGATGTTGACCAGATGTCGGAGAGCGAAGAAAAACAGGTCAAGGATTATGATTTCAGACGCCCGACCAAGTTCTCCAAGGAGCATCTGAGGACCCTTGAGATCATATTTGAGCATTACAGCCGGCTGATTTCCACAAATCTTCCGGTATATCTGAGAAAGAACGTACAGGTTTCCGTGGCAAGCTCGGAAACGGTCACCTTTAATGAATTTACCAACGCGCTGTCCAACCCCGTTATTTTGGGGATCATCAATTTCGCGCCGTTGAACGGCCAGATCATCATAGACCTGGCGACCAACTTAGGATATGCAATGCTTGACCGTATGCTGGGGGGAAGCGGCGCCCCGCTGGAAAAGAGCAGGGATTTCTCGGAGATCGAGTTGACGATCATTCAGAAGATACTGATCATGTTCACTCAGCTGCTGCGTGATCCGTGGAAAAACGTGATCGACGTCAGCCCGGTGCTGCAAAGACTGGAGACGAATCCCCAGTTCGCGCAGGTCATCGCCCCCAACGACATGATAGCGATCGTAACGCTGAACATGAAGATCGGGGATGTGGAAGGGTTTGTGAATATATGTCTTCCGTTCTTTACGCTGGAAGACGTTATGGATAAGCTGAATACCAAGTACTGGTTCTCCACCATGCAGGAGAATCATGATGAAAATTATGAGGAATACATTGAAGCATTGATCCGCAAGGTGGATATTCCCATCAGGGCCGTGCTTGGCAAGACTGTTGTATCTGTCAGTGATTTTATGGGACTGCAGGTAGGAGACTGCATCCGCCTTGATTCCAGGGTGGATGAGGATATGAATATATATGTAGGTAACATCAAGAAGTTTACCGCATTACCTGGCACGGAAAAGGATTCCTATGCAGTCAGGATCACATCAGTCATCAAAGAGGAGGAGTAGACAATGGATGGAATGCTGTCGCAGGACGAAATAGAAGCCCTCTTAAACGGCATGGATTTGTCTGAAGACGGAACACCGGAGGGCATCGGAAGCAATGAAGAGGTGACGGAGATCCCCAGCAGCGAGTCGGGCGGAGGCCCACAGACGCCTGAGGATGTCCTGACAGACATAGAGAAGGATGCAATCGGAGAAGTCGCAAACATCAGTATGGGTTCATCGGCGACCACATTGTATTCTCTGGTAAATCGGAAAGTAAACATCACAACGCCCGTTGTAACCCCTGCCACATGGGAGACATTGCTGGGAGATTATGAAAAGCCCTGTGTATTTATTCAGATCAAGTATACCGTGGGTCTGGACGGCACCAATATACTGGTGCTGAAGGAGCATGATGTAAAGGTCATCACGGATCTGATGATGGGAGGGGACGGCACTAACACCGACGGAGAGCTGGGAGAGCTGCACCTGAGTGCAATATCCGAGGCCATGAACCAGATGATGGGTTCCGCTGCAACTTCTCTTTCCACCATGCTGAAAACAGTCATTGACATCAGTCCCCCGGAGGCGTCCCTGCTGGATCTGACCCAGGTGAAGAGCGGGGAAGAAATATCGCCCTTTCTGGGAGGCACCTTTATAAAGATCGCGTTCAGGATGCAGATCGATGATTTGGTGGACAGTTCCATTATGCAGCTCTATCCTGTGGAATTTGCCCGCAAGATCGTATCCACCTTTATGGGGAATCAGGGAGATGACGCGGGCCCGGCTTCACAGCCCGCACCGCAGCCCGCAGCCGCGGCACCCCAGGGAACGGCTCCTCAGGGGGCGGCGCCGCAGATGGATATGGGCGGTATGGGTATGAATCCCATGGGTATGAATCCCCAGGGCATGATGCCGCAGATGGACATGAGCGGTATGGGTATGAATCCAATGGGTATGGCGTCCATGGGCATGAATCCCCAGGGCATGATGCCACAGATGGGTATGATGCCCCAGATGGGGATGGCTCCAATGGGTATGGCGCCCATGGGTATGGGCTCCCCCAATGTCATGCAGAACGTAAACGTCCAGCCGGCACAGTTCCAGAGCTTTGGCGGCGACGGAAGGCCGATCCAGGGCCAGGAAAATATCGGACTGATCATGGATGTGCCCCTGGAGGTTACTGTGGAGCTTGGCCGGACGACCAGATCCATATCCGAGATCCTTAATTTTGCACCCGGCACCATTATTGAACTTGACAGAATTGCCGGAGAACCCATAGATGTGCTGGTAAACGGCAAGTTCGTTGCCAGAGGCGAAGTCGTAGTGATTGAAGAAAGCTTTAGCGTCAGAGTCACAGAGATTATCAAATAGTAGGAGGAAGTTTTAATGGCAAAGAATATTTTAATTTGTGATGATGCAGCGTTCATGAGGATGATGATAAAGGACATCTTAAGCAAGAACGGCTACAATGTTGCAGGTGAGGCCGAAAACGGCATGAAGGCAGTTGAGAAGTTCAAGGAAGTGACTCCTGACCTGGTGCTTATGGATATCACCATGCCGGAAATGGACGGCATTGCCGCGCTGAAGGAGATCAAAAAGATCGACGCCGGCGCCAAGGTGATCATGTGTTCCGCAATGGGTCAGCAGGCGATGGTGATCGAGTCCATTCAGGCAGGCGCAAAGGACTTTATTGTAAAGCCGTTCCAGGCGGAGCGTGTTCTTGAGGCTGTGAAGAAGGTTGTAGGCTGATGACGATTCTTCTGACGGGAAGGACAGACAGCTATGCCCAGCTCATCACCGTACTGGTGGTGTTTGTGCTGGTGCTGGGCGTTACGGCGCTGGTCACCAAATGGGCAGCTAATTACCAGAAGCAGCAGAATGTGAATTTGAACGTGGAAGTCATTGAGACCACACGGATCGCTAATAACAAGTACATTCAGATCCTGCGGCTGGGGGAGACCTATGTGGCTGTCGCGGTCTGTAAGGACACGGTGACGCAGCTGTGTGAGATACCGGAGGAGCAGCTGAAAAAAGGCAAGCCCGGCCAGGGGAGCATTCTGCGCTCTGTCGGCTTTAAGGAGCTGTTGGATCGGGCGGCCAAAAAGGACAGGATGGATTCGGTTGAAGCAGAGGATGATCGGTCAGATGACAGGGAATAAGCCGAAATGTAAGCTAATAGCGATAGTAATATGCCTGCTGGTCACGGTGGGCATATTGTGTATTCAAAATTCCATAACTGTTCAGGCGTCGGGTCTGACGGGGGATTCTGAGCAGTCCACCATACTGAATCAGCCCGGTACGGCTGAGACGCCTGATGAGCTGAACAGCCTGAACACGGGTAATACCTTTACGCTTACCTTAAATGAGGGAAACGGGGAACTGAACGGTGCGCTGAGGATATTTCTGATATTGACTCTGATCTCACTGGCGCCCACTATCATTATGATGATGACCTCCTTTACCAGGATCATCATTGTGCTTCATTTCACCCGTGCGGCGCTGAATACCCAGACGGCCCCGCCGAACCAGATCCTGATCGGCCTTGCGCTGATCCTCACCTTCTTTATCATGGAGCCTACCATAACTCAGATAAACGAGCAGGCGATCAAGCCCTATGAAGCGGGAGAGCTTACCCAGGAGGAGGCCCTTGAGGCAGGTGTTGCGCCCTTAAGGGAGTTTATGTACCCCCAGACCCAGGTGAAGGACGTGCAGCTGTTTATGGACATTGCCGGACAGGAATGGGACGGTCAGAATGCTTCCATCCCCCTGTCGGTGCTGCTGCCCAGCTTTATGCTCAGTGAGCTCAGGATAGCGTTCTGGATAGGGTTTATGATCTATATACCCTTTATCGTGATCGATATGGTGGTGGCGTCCACGCTGATGAGTATGGGTATGATGATGCTGCCGCCCACCACGATCTCCATGCCTTTCAAGATTCTGCTCTTTGTCCTTGCAGACGGCTGGGGACTGGTGATAGGCAACCTGGTGAAAACATTTTACTGAGAAAGGAAGGGCGGTATAGATGACAACAGAGGCGATTTCCGATATGGCGCAGAACGCGCTGTATGTGATCATCAAGACCTCGCTGCCGGTTCTGCTGGTGTCGCTGATCATCGGCCTGGTGGTCAGTATCTTCCAGACGGTGACCTCCATTCAGGAGCAGACGCTGACCTTTGTGCCGAAGATCATCTGCGTGTTTGTGGCCATCATTTTACTGGGGCCATGGATGATGAACAATATGGTGAGCTTCATGACGGAGCTCTGGAACAACTTTAGCTTTTATGTGCATCAATAGACGGGAATGAGCATATATGGTGAATTTTTCATTTTCCATTTATGATTTGGAATATTTCCTGCTGATTCTTGTCAGGATCACCGCTTTCGTTCACGCGGCGCCCTTTTTCAGTCTCAGGAATACTCCTGTGCGGGTTCGGGTAGGGATCAGTTTTTTTACGGCGATGCTTTTATACCAGGCCCTGACGCCGTCGGAATACGTGGAGTACAGTACGCTGTTAGAGTATGCCGTTATCGTCATGAAGGAGGCGGTGGTAGGGCTGCTCATCGGTTTCGGAGCCTCCATCTGTATCTCGATCGTGAATTTTGCCGGTTCCATAGCGGATATGGAGATCGGCCTGTCCATGATGACCCTGATGGATCCCGCCACCCTGCAGAACACCAGCATTACCGGTGTGTTTTACCAGTATGTGCTGATGCTGCTGATGGTCGCCACGGGAATGTACCGTTATCTGTTTGCGGCGCTGGCGGATACTTTTACCCTGATCCCGGTAAACGGAGCCATATTCCACGGGGACAAGCTGGTGGACGCCATGCTTCAGTTTCTGGGAGACTATGTGATCATCGGATTCAGGATCATACTGCCCATATTCTGCACCATACTGCTGCTGAACGCCATCCTGGGCGTGCTGGCCAAGGTGGCGCCCCAGATGAATATGTTTGCCGTAGGTATGCAGCTTAAGATCCTGGTGGGCTTGAGCATCCTTTTCCTCACAGCCAATATGTTGTCCGGGGTCGCGGATTTTGTTTTTCAGGAAATGAAATATGTGATGAATTCCTTCGTAGGAGCGTTACAATGATTCGATATGATCTGCAATTTTTTGCAAAGGAAGGAATGGGTGGCGAGAAAACAGAGCCCGCCACCGCCAAAAAACTGGAGGACGCCCGCAAGGAAGGGCAGGTGGCCAAGAGCCGGGAGATAGCCAACGGACTGGGACTGATGGCATTGTTCCTGTGTCTGAAGCTGATGGTAGGGAGTATCGGTACCCGGCTGCTGGAAATATTTCCCAATGCCTATGACAGGATCCCGGATATTGCCACCTACTGGAACGGCCATATGCCGGAGACGGACACAAGAGCGGTATTTTCCATGATGATACTGCGGACGCTTACGATCATTGCGCCGCTGCTGGTGATTGGCTTTGCAGTGGCATTTATCAGCGATATCATCCAGGTGAAGTGGCACCCCACCTTTAAGCCCATGCAGCCCAAGTTCAGCAAGCTGAGTCCCATAAAGGGGGTCAAGAAGATCTTTTCCGTCAATTCCCTGGTGGAGTTGATAAAATCCATTGCAAAGATTGGCTTGATCATACTTATCTGTTATAATTATCTGCAGGGGAAGGAGATGCTGCTGCTGAACCTTTACGATATGGGTCTCATGCAGGCCATCAGCCTGGCGGCGGATATCGTCATCGACTTAGGCATCCGTATCGCCGCGGTATATATGATCATTGCGCTGGCGGATTTCGCCTATCAGAAGGTGAAATTCAAGAACGACATGAAGATGACCAAGCAGGAGATCAAGGAAGAATATAAGCAGCAGGAAGGAGACCCTCAGATAAAGGGCCAGATCCGCCAGAAGATGCGGGAGGCTTCCAGACGCCGTATGATGCAGGATCTGCCCCAGGCGGACGTGGTCATAACCAACCCTACCCATTACGCCGTTGCCATCAAGTATGACCCGGAGGTGGCGGACGCGCCCATGGTGATCGCCAAAGGTGAGGATCATATGGCGGCCCGCATCAAGGAAGTGGCAAGGGAAAACAGTATAGAGATCGTGGAAAACAAGCCCCTGGCCCGTATGCTGTACGCTAATGTGGACATCGGGCAGGTGATCCCGCCGGAGTTGTACCAGGCGGTGGCGGATGTGCTGGCGTTTGTGTACCACCTGAAAGGAAAGATTTAAATATAACGGAAAGGAGGAGATGAGCATGAATTTCGGCAAGATGGCTAAGACGGATGTCATAGTTGCCCTTTATATACTGATTGCGTTTATCATGTTCATTGTCCCCCTGCCTGCCGGACTGATAGATGCGCTTATGGCATTCAACATTGCCATGGGCTTTACCATCCTTTTTGTGTGTATGTTTACCGAAGAGGTGCTGGATGTATCCTATTATCCCACCATTCTGCTGTTCACTACGATCTTCCGTATCGCTCTGAACGTTTCCTCCACCAGGCTGATCTTAAAGACCGGCGATTCCGGAAACGTGGTAAAGACCTTCGGAGAGTTCGTGGGCGGCGGCGATCTGATCATAGGCGCGATCATTTTCATCATACTGATATTGATTCAGTTCCTGGTCATCAACAAAGGCTCCGAGCGTGTGGCTGAGGTGACCGCCAGATTTACCCTGGACGCTATGCCCGGTAAACAGATGGCTATCGACGCGGATTTAAATACCGGAGCCATAGACGATAAGGAAGCCAAGATAAGGCGTGACAAGATACAGCAGGAGTCAAGCTTCTTTGGTTCCATGGACGGTGCCGTGAAGTATGTAAAGGGAGACGCTGTGGCAGGTCTGCTGCTGACGGTCATCAACCTGGTGGGCGGTATCGCCATGGGCGTTCTGAGAATGGGGGCTGACGCGGGCACTGCCCTGGAGACCTACGGTATCCTGACCATCGGTGACGGCCTGGTGAGCCAGATCCCCTCTCTGCTGATCTCCCTGTCCACAGGTATTCTGGTCACGAAGGGAAGCAAGGAGGCGGAGTTCGGCCCTGCCATCGTAAAACAGCTTTTCGGTGTGCCCAAGGTCATGTATATGGTAGGCGGCACCCTTGCTTTCTTAGGTGTGGTGACGGAGTTGAATACCATTCTGTTTGTGGGATTGGGTCTGCTCTTCGTGGTTGGCGGCAGGATGATGGCCGGCAATCTGGAGACCGCAGGCATCGAGCAGGCGGTGGATGAGGAAGAGGCTGCGGCGGAGGAGATCAGGCAGCCGGAAAATGTGAACAGCCTGCTTCAGGTAGACCCCATCGAGCTGGAATTCGGCTACGGCATCATTCCCCTGGCGGATGTGAACCAGGGCGGAGACCTTCTGGACCGCGTGGTCATGATAAGAAGGCAGATCGCACTGGAGCTTGGTACGGTGGTGCCCATCATCCGACTGCGGGACAATATCCAGTTGAACCCGAACCAGTACATTATCAAGATAAAAGGGATCCAGGTCAGCGAGGGCGAGATATTGTTCGACCATTATATGGCCATGAACCCCGGCTATGTAGAGGAGGAGATCACAGGTATTCCCACCTTTGAGCCTTCCTTCCATCTGCCGGCCATCTGGATCACCGAAGGCCAGAGGGAGAGAGCGGAGAGCCTGGGGTATACTGTCGTCGATCCGCCATCCATCATTGCCACTCATCTGACAGAGGTCATCAGGATGTATATCGACGAGCTGCTGACCCGTCAGGATGTACAGAACCTTGTGAACAACATGAAGGAGACAAATCCCTCTCTGGTGGAGGAGCTGGTGCCCAAGCTGCTGGGCCTGGGCGAGGTGCAGAAGGTGCTGCAGAATCTGTTGAAGGAGGGGATCTCCATCAGAGACCTGCTTACCATTATGGAGACCCTTGCGGACTATGCACCCACCACCAGAGACACGGATATCCTCACGGAATATGTCCGCCAGAGCCTGAAGCGGGCTATTTCCACCAAATATTTCCCCGCCCATGAGACCACCAGCGTGGTGACCCTGGATCCGAAGGTGGAGCAGGAGATCATGGGAAGCGTGAAGCAGACGGAGACCGGCGCGTTCTTAAATCTGGATCCCAGCAGATCCAGGGCGATCATCGACTCTGTGGGCAAGGAAGTCCAAAAGCTGGAAAATCTGGGAAAAAGTCCTATTGTTATCACATCGCCTATTGTGCGTATGTATTTTAAGCGCCTGACAGAAGATTACTTCAAGGAACTTGTGGTAGTGTCATATAATGAAGTGGAGTCTAATGTAGAATTACAGTCAGTTGGGATGGTGACAGCATAATGATTATCAAGAAATTTGTGGGTAAGACAGAAGAAGAGGCCACGGAAGCTGCCAGGAAGGAGCTGGGGAACGGTCTTGTGGTCATGAATGTGAAAACTGCAAAAAAGAAAGGATTTTCGGGCGTCTTTGGCGGCAAACAGGTGGAAGTCACCGTTGCGCTGGAGGAGGAAAGCGATTCGCTGCAGGCTGTCCGCAGGGAAGCGGCGAGACTGGACCCCGACGCGGCAAAGCTTGAGGAGGGTGTGCGCGTTGCCCAGAACGCCGTGACTGTCATGAGTGAAAGCTCCCAGAACATAGAGAAGAAGCTGGACAGCTTACAGACCATGCTGGTAAACCGATTCCAGCAGGAGGAGGCAAGAGGAGAGCTTCAGGAGGACGCCGGGGCGGCTGACGGAGAGGCAAAGGAGGGTGAGGCCGCACCCGATGACGGCAGCAGGGAACAGGAAAAGTTTATCCGCCTGCTCTACAATACCATGATGGAAAACGAGGTGGATGAAAAGTACGCCAATCAGATCGTGGATGATGTGGAGAAAAACCGAAAGCCCAATGTGCCCTTTGACTATATTCTGGCTAATGTGTACCAGAAGATGATCTTAAAATTCGGCAAGGCGGAGGGCATCACTCCGGCGGCCAGGGGGCCCAAGACGCTGCTGTTCATGGGGCCTACGGGAATCGGAAAGACTACCACTATCGCCAAGATAGCAAGCCACTTTTCCGTGGAGGAGAAGAAAAAGGTGGCTCTTCTCACGGCAGATACCTATCGTATTGCGGCGGCGGAGCAGCTGCGGACTTATGCCAATATTCTGGAAGCGCCTTTCAGAGTCATCTATTCTGAAGAGGAAATAAAAACGGCCATAGCGGATTTTCGGGAGTACGATTATATCTTTGTGGATACCGCAGGGCACTCTCACCAAAATGAAGAGCTGCTGGATAAGATGAAGCAGCTGCTGGCGGCAGTGCAGGAGGTGGGAGAATGCCAGACCTTCCTGCTGCTTTCCGCCACCACGAAATATCGGGATCTGCAGCGGATCGCCGAGAGCTACAAGGAGATAACCGATTATCAGATGATTTTCACAAAGCTGGATGAAACATCATCCCTGGGGAACCTGATGAACCTCAGGCTGAGTGTGGAAGCGCCTATTGCCTATGTGACCTTCGGGCAGAATGTGCCGGACGACATTGAACTGTTTAATCCCCAAAAGACGGTGAAGAGTCTGCTTAGCACAGGGCGCAGAGAAAATCTAAGATAATGCAGGACATTATCTAAGATTTTCTCTGCTGCGCCCGAAAGAATGCTTCGCATTCTTTCACAGGCGGATGCCGGCAGACATTTTGAATAAATGCAAGTACAGAAATAGAAATACAAGAAAGGAGAGCGGCATGGACCAGGCGGAACAATTAAGGATCATAAAAGCAGCAAGTCAACAGCAGTCGAAACCGCTGGCTCGTGTCATCACCGTGACAAGTGGCAAGGGCGGTGTGGGAAAGTCCAACACGTCTATCAATCTGGCGATCCAGTTTAAGAAAATGGGAAAGAAGATCATTATACTGGACGCAGATTTTGGGCTTGCCAATATAGAGATCATGTTTGGTACGGTTCCGAAGCACAACTTCTGCGATTTGATCTATCAGGGGAAAAGCATCACGGACATTATTACCTGGGGTCCCATGGAGGTGGGATTTATTTCCGGCGGCAGCGGGATCGCCGGGATGTCGAACTTAAGCCGTGATTACTTGAGCTATATCATACAGAACCTGGGGCAGCTGGATACCATAGCGGATATTATCATTGTAGATACCGGGGCAGGGATATCGGATGCGGTGCTGGAATTTCTGGTGGCCAGCGGAGAGATCCTGCTGGTGACTACGCCGGAGCCCACATCCATCACGGATTCCTATTCTCTGCTGAAGGCGCTGTACCGGCATCCCAGGTTCAGCGAGGAAGCCACCAAGGTGAAGATGGTCGCAAACAGGGTGGAGAAGGAAAGCGAGGGGCAGATCCTTTTTGAAAAGCTGAATGCGGTGGTATCCCGGTATCTGAAAATACCTATGACGTATCTGGGCAGCATCCCGGAGGACGTACAGCTGCTGCGGGCAGTGATGCAGCAGATGCCGATCTCCATCCAGAATCCGGGCGCCAGATCGGCGCTGGCATACGAAAGAATGGCTCAGAAGCTGCTGGGCAGGGAGGAGGAAGAACGGCAGCCAAAGCGGGGGATGGCGGCATTTTTCTCTCATCTTATAACAGGAAAAAAGTAAAGAACAGGATAGGTGACGAAGATGATATCAATGCTTTCAAAATTTGTATCGATCGGCGACAAAATCGAATTACAGGCAGTGGGACGTGCCGGGGATAAGCAGATGCAGCGGGACGGCAAGAAGAGGACCTTTTTCAGTACCCTGCATGACTTCCTTTCGGAGGACACGCTGGAGATCACAATGCCCGTGGAGCAGACAAAGCTGATCCTGCTTCCGGTGGACGCGGAGTTCGATCTGGTGTTTTACGGCACCAGCGGCCTGTTCCAGTGCTTCGCCAGGGTCATTGACCGCTACAAGAGCAATAATGTGTATCTTCTGGTGGTGGAGATGACAAGCAATCTCAGGAAGTATCAGAGGCGCGAGTACTATCGGTTCAGCTGCGCACTGGAAATGTGCGCAAGGAATCTGGAGGAAGAGGAGATCCAGGCCATAGAGGAAAGCGAGAACTATATGCTGACTCCGGGACTTCCTCTGCGGCAGAGCGTGATCGTGGATATCAGCGGCGGGGGACTGCGGTTTATCTCCGCCCAGAAATATCAGACGGACAGCTTTATGTACATCAGCTATCATCTGCTGAAGGACGGGGAGAAAAAGCAGTACGAGGTGGTAGGCAAGGTCCTGAGCGCAAAAGAACTGGAAAACCGTCCGGGGACCTGGGAACACCGGGTACAGTACTACGATATGGATCAGAAAACAAGAGAGGAAATCATTAAATATATTTTTGAAGAAGAAAGAAAGAGCCGTAGAAAGGAAAATGATTCATGACACAGAAAAAAATTCTAGTTGTTGATGATTCTGCACTTATGAGAAGAGTCCTCTGTGATATAATTGAATCAGACGAAAGATTCCGCGTCGTTGCCAGGGCGACAAATGGGCTGGAAGCGTTGGATCTGCTCAGCAGAAATGAGTACGATGCAGTGGTTTTGGACGTAAATATGCCGAAGATGAACGGTATTCAGCTGCTGGAGAAGCTGCGTGAGAATAAGATCCGCACCCGGATCATGATGGCAAGTACGGATACCAGAGAGGGTGCGAAGCTTACTCTTGATGCGCTGGAGCTGGGCGCTCTTGATTTCGTACATAAGCCTGACAGCGCGGTGGACTGCCGTGTGGATACCTTCCGAAAGAAGTTCATGGAGGTGCTGGAGGTGGTTGTAAACAGCCAGCCGCCCGAAATCGAGTCCCGCGAGAAGATCCAGGAGAGCAGACAGGTCACTGCAAAGATGGTGGATATTGCCAGAAAGTATTCCGCAAAAGCGCCGGGTACGAAGGTGGTAGCCATTGCAAGCTCTACGGGCGGGCCCAAGGCGCTGCATGAGGTGATTCCTAGGCTCCCGGCGGAGTTGGATGCGCCGGTGCTTCTGGTGCAGCATATGCCAAAGGGATTTACGGCGTCCCTCGCCGAGCGTCTCAACGAACTGAGCCCCATTCGAGTGAAGGAGGCGCAGGAGGGAGACGAGCTGCAGTGCGGTTGGGTCTATGTGGCCATGGGCGGGAAGCACATGAATGTCAAGCGTATGGGCAGCAAGTGCGTCATCCACTACTCGGACGAGCCCAGCAGGGAAGGTGTGAAGCCCTGCGCCAATTATATGTACGAATCCCTTGCAGACAGCCGTTACGACAAGATAGTCTGCGTCGTCATGACGGGAATGGGAGCGGACGGAACGGAAGGAATCCGGAATCTGAAAGCAAATAGGCCGATCCATGTGATCTCGCAGAATCAGGCGACCTGTACGGTGTACGGAATGCCAAAGGCGGTTGAGACAGCAGGCCTGTCGGACCAGGTGGTGCCTCTGGACCAGATTGCACAGGAAATCATCTTAAATGTTGGTGTGAAGGCATAGCCACAAAAGAAAGGGATGGGTAAAGCAGTATGGACGTAAATCAGTATCTCGAAATCTTCCTTGACGAGACCAAGGAGCATCTGCAAAATCTGAATACGCAGATTCTGGAGTTGGAATCTGACCCGGAGGGAGAGGATACCGTCAATGAAATTTTCCGCGCGGCACATTCGCTTAAGGGTATGGCGGGTACCATGGGCTATAAGAGGATGCAGAATCTGACCCATGATATGGAAAACGTGTTCTCGGAGGTGCGCAACGGCAATATCAAGGTGCAGCCGAAGCTGATCGATGTTCTTTTCCAGTGCCTCGACGCGCTGGAGGAGTATACCGACAATATTCAGAATAACGCCGACGAGGGAATCAATGACAATGAAGGGCTGATCAGGCAGTTGAACGATATTTTGAACGGCGGGAACAGCGCCGCTGCGGCGCCTGAGAAGAAGACCGCCGAAGCTGCGGCTTCCTCGGAGCCTGTGGGCGGAGATAAGTGGAATGAGATCGCGCTGGACGACACACAGATCGCCGTGATAAAGGAGGCCCAGAACCAGGGCAAGAAGGTCTACGGGCTGAACGTGGTGGTACAGGAGAACTGTATTCTGAAGGCTGCGAGAGCATTTCTGGTGTTCAAGGCGGTGGAGGAGATAGCGGAGATCATTATTTCCGTGCCCAGCGCCCAGGATGTAGAGGATGAAAAGTTTGACAGGGATTTCACGCTGATGCTGCTTTCCGATGCAGAGCTTGACAAGATCATAGCGGCGGCGGAGAGCGTGTCCGAGATCGAGAAAGCGATGGGCGCACCCATTGTGCTGGAGAACAATCCTTCTTATCAGAAGGAGGAGGCGGAAAAGGCGGAAGCGTCCCAGCCGGCTGAAGAGGAGAAGGCGGTGCCCGCAGAGAGCACGGCGGCGTCAGGAGAAAAGCATATGGAAGCGGCGCCCGCGCCCGCTCAGGCTGCGCCTGCAAAGCAGGATACCAAGAAGGCCGCCGCAAAGTCGGTGGTGAACCGAACCGTCCGTGTGGATATTGAAAAGCTGGATTCCCTGATGAATCTGGTCAGTGAGCTGATCATCGCAAAGAATTCCCTGGTATCCGCGTCCAGCCAGGAGCAGACCAGTAATACCAACAGTGCATTCAACGAGCAGATCGAATATCTGGAGCAGGTCACCACTAACCTTCACGAGTCCGTGATGAAGGTGCGAATGGTTCCTATTGAGAATGTGGTGAACAAGTTCCCCAGGATGATCAGGGATCTTTCCAAGAAGCTGGATAAGAAGCTGGAGCTGTATATGACCGGTGAGGAGACGGAGCTGGATCGTACCGTGGTGGACGAGATCGGCGACCCGTTGATGCATCTGCTGCGGAACTCCGCGGACCATGGAATCGAGTCCGCAGAGCTGCGGGCACAGAGGGGTAAGCCCTCGGTAGGCTCCATTTTCCTGGATGCTTATCAGGATGGCAACAACGTTGTCATCGAGGTGCGGGATGACGGAAACGGCATTGACACAGAAGCGGTAAAGGAGAAGGCCATTGAACGGGGCACCATCACGCCCGAACAGGCGGCCAATATGACGGACAAGGAGATCGTCAACCTGTTGTTCCTGCCCAGTTTTTCCACGGCAAAGAAGGTTACGGATGTTTCGGGAAGAGGCGTGGGCCTGGACGTGGTGCGTTCCAAGATCGAATCCTTAAGCGGCGAGGTGGAAGTAAAGACCAAGCTGGGAGAAGGAAGCACCTGGACCATCCGGCTGCCCCTGACACTGGCGATCATCCAGGCGCTGATGGTGGTGGTGGGAGATGAAAAGTATGCTATTTCCCTGGGTACCATCCAGACCCTGGAGGATATTGCGCCCAGCGATGTGAAGCTGGTGCAGAATAAAGAGGTCATCCATCTGAGGGGACAGGTGATCCCCCTGATCCGCCTGAACGAGGTGCTTGATATTGAAAGCAGAAAAGCGGCGGACGAGAACCTGATCGTAGTCATTGTAAAGAAAGGGGACAAGATGGCGGGGCTGGTGATCGACGAACTGATCGGCCAGCAGGAGATCGTTATCAAATCTCTGGGCAAATATATCAAGCAGTGTAAATTTATCAGCGGCGCAACTATCTTAGGTGACGGCGAGATCGCTCTGATCCTGGATGCCAATGTGCTGATTTAGAAGGGGGGCAGACGGATATGGAAGTGGCTAACAGTACGGTACAGGAATTGCTTTTAGAAGAGGGCAAGGCTGCCGGGGCGTCCATTCAGTACATTGTTATCAGACTGGGCGAGGAGCAGTACGGGATCGACATCCGCAGCATAGATAATATCGTGAGGATGCAGTCCATTACGCGCATCCCCAAGATGCCCGCATTTATCAAGGGCGTGATCAATATGCGGGGCGAGGTGATCCCGGTCATCAGTATGCGGCTGAAGATGGAGCTGGCGGATGATGAGATCACCAAAGCTACCAGGATCATTGTCTTGAAGCTGGAGCAGGAGGGCAATGTGGGCATTCTGGTTGACGAGGTGAAGGAGGTCGTATCACTTTCTGTCAATGAGATCGAAAAGATCACATATAATGCAAAGGAAGAAAAGTCAAGCCTGATCAACGCGGTGGGCAAGCACAACGGAGAGCTGATATCCCTGTTTGATCTGAGCGCTATCAGTCTTGAGGAAAATTAGTATTATTTGATCGGTATTATTTAGAGATAAGGAGAACGAGTTGCATGGGAGGCATGAGCTTAGAGCAGGTTACGGAAACATATTATGATGTACTGAAGGAATTGGGCAACATTGGCGCCGGAAACGCAATGACGGCGCTGTCCCAGATGCTGCAGTGCAAGGTGGATATGAAGGTTCCCCAGGTAAGGCTGCTGGAATTTTCTGAGGTGGGCGAGATGATGGGCGGCGAGGAGCTGATCATGGTAGGCGTGTTCCTGGGTGTGGAGGGAGACATCACGGGGAGCATGATGTTCATGGTGGAGGAGCATACTGCAAGGCATCTGATTCAGAAGATCACCATGGGTATGCTGCCGGAAGGACATGAATTTGAGGAGATGGGGCTGTCAGCCATGAAGGAAGTGGGCAATATTATCACGGGCGCATACCTGAATTCCCTGTCCACGCTGACAAATTTGAAAATATTCCCTACGCCTCCGGCGCTGACCGTGGATATGGCAGGAGCTATTCTTAGTGTGCCGGCCATCCAGTTTGGCATTTTCGGCGATAAGATCCTTTTGATTCAGTCGCAGTTCCATGATGAGATACAGCTGGACGGATATTTTATCCTGATCCCGGATATGGAGTCTTACGCGAAGATATTGACTTCACTGGGGCTGCCTGTTGTATGACGTAAATGATGTAGCTTGGAAAAAAGAGAAACACGAGAAGCGGGAATGAATCATGAGTGAAATAATTAAAGTTGGAATGGCGGATCTTAAGACTTGCGTAGCCCCCAACGGGGTGACGACTCTGGGACTTGGTTCTTGTGTGGGGATTGCAATCAGAGACCCGCAGACAAAGATAGGCGGATTGGCCCATATTATGCTGCCGGACAGTACGGCAATGCGGAATGGTCAGATGAATATTGCAAAGTTTGCCGATACGGGCATAGAGGAGCTCGTCAGGCAGATGGAAAGGCTTGGGGCGCCGCGCAAGCGCATGGTGGCAAAGATCGCCGGAGGGGCGACTATGTTTCCTTTTCAGGGACAGAGCAATGTAAACGTGGGGCAGGTAGGCGAAAGAAACGTGGAGGCCACCAAGGCGAAACTGAAGGAACTGAAAATACCGATCCTTGCACAGGATACAGGGGCAAATTTTGGGAGGACCGTAATTTTTTATCCGGAGACGGGGGACTATATCATCCGTGCGGTAGGCAAGCCGGAATACAAGATTTGACAGAAGGAATTTAGAGAATGAACAGAAAAAATTTACCCATGGTGCTGATGCTTCTGGCCGGAGCAATCACGTGTATCATTACCTTTGTACGCGATTTCGCTATGGCGGAGAGGCTGGGCATACTGCTTGGAGTACTGGTACTGTTTTATCTGCTTGGCGGTATCCTGGTGTGGACCCTCGATTATTTCGATATGCAGAATGAAAAGAAGCGGAAGGAAGAGGGTGAAGTGATAGAAAAGGAAGCAGACGGGACCGACGAGGACCGGGAGGGGCAGGAAACGGAAGTGGAAGAGGAAGAGGATGAAGCTTCCGACGAGGAGGAATCATAAAAAGAGATCCAATGCTGCGGACAACGGCGGATCGACCCTCGCGTAAATAAACGAAAGGAGAGGCATATTTCATGGATGAGACAGGCAGAAGAAAGCTGCTGGAAGAATATTCAAAGACAAAATCATCGGAAGCCAGGGAAAAGCTCATTCTGGAATACGCTTCGCTTGTGAAGGTGGTGGCGGGGCGGCTCAGTATGTATCTGGGCTATAACGTTGAGTATGATGACCTTGTAAGCTACGGTATTTTCGGATTGATCGATGCCATTGATAAATTTGACTGCTTCAAAGAGGTCAAGTTTGAGACCTATGCCAGTCTGCGGATACGGGGGGCAATCTTGGACCAGATCCGCAAGATGGACTGGATCCCCCGGACTATCAGGCAGAAGCAGAAGAAGATCGAGACTGTGATGCGGGAGGTGGAGCAGACCACCGGCCATACGGCTACCGACGAGGAGATCGCCGCCGGGCTGGGGATCTCGGAGGATGAGTATCTGGAGTGGCAGTCTCAGATGAAGATCACAGGAGTGGTCTCCCTGAACGAGTATATGGAGCAGGGAAGCGACGTGTCCCAGGATTACGGCAGACACACCACATCCCGGTTTGAGGCTCCGGAGGAACGGATCGAAAAGGAAGAACTGACAAAGGTTTTGGGGGAGGCGCTGCAGCTGCTCACGGAAAAGGAGCGGAAGGTGATCACCCTGTACTATTACGAGGAACTGACATTAAAGGAGATCAGCAATATTCTGGAGGTTTCGGAGTCCAGAGTGTCTCAGCTGCATACCAGAGCTCTGCAGAAAATGAAAACAAAAATGGGAAACTACATGGGAATTTTGACAGACAATTAGCCTTATTCAGTAACAGAAAGGGGCCGGAGGGCCAACGCAATATTCACAGGAGAATGCTATGCAAAACGGTTACTTTCGATTGGTAAATTATGAGAACGGCTATGGTTTGAAGCTATATCCCGCAGACGATACAGGCGAGGTGCTGCGGGTCGGTGAGATCACCGATTATCTGGACGGCTATGGAATTGTATATGACCGCAATAAACTGGAAATGCTGGTTATGGAGGAGCGGGAGACGGTCTATTATCTCGGAAGCGAACCCTGTCCGGAATATCCGGAATCCTATATATTGGATATTGCGGAGGATAATATGTATGCCACGGTGAGGTTTATTCCGCCCACAGAGGTGGGGAGTCGGCTTACCTTTGACGATTTCCTGCGGGATCTGCGTCTGCGGAATATCATATATGGCATACAGATGGGAGAACTGCAGCAGCACTTCCAGTCGGAGGGGCTTTACTGTACGGATATCGTCCTTGCGAAGGGCAAGGAGCCTACGCCCGGCGTAGACGCCGGTATCGAATATTATTTTAACACAGAGACCCACAGGCGTCCCATGGTGCAGGAGGACGGCAGTGTGGACTATTTTACGCTGACCACCATCAACCAGTGTAAAAAGGGAGACGCGCTGGCTCATATCATTCCGGAGGTGCCGGGGATCGACGGAAGCGATATATTCGGCAAGAGGATAAAAGCCAAGGAACCCAAGCGGATCACGCTGAAGTTTGGGCAGAATATCGGCCTGTCGGAGGATAAGCGGACGATCTACACTATGGTGGACGGACACGTAACGCTGCTGGAGGATAAGGTGTTTGTATCTGACGTTTATGTGGTGAAGGATGTGGATGTGTCCACAGGAAACCTGGACTATCAGGGGAGTATCCAGATAGACGGAAATGTGACCACCAATTTTGAGGTGAAGGCCGGCGGGAATGTGATCATCGAGGGTCTGGTAGAGGGCGCAAAGATCATCGCAGGAGGCAGTATCACCATCGGAAAGGGCATGAACGGCGCAGCAGGCGGAATGCTGAAGGCCGGCGGAGATGTGATGGTGAAGTTCCTGGAGAACGCAAGAGTGGTGGCGGGAGGCTTTGTACATTCCGGAGCGATCCTTCACAGCCGTGTGTCTGCGGGAACCGAGGTGATCGTAGAGGGCAAGCGGGGGCTGATCGTAGGCGGGTATGTGCAGGCGGCTAAGAAGATCGAGTCCAAGTCCATCGGTGCAAGCATGGGCGCCACCACCATTCTGGAGGTGGGGGTGAACCCGCTGATCAAGACCCAGTATACCAGACTCCAGAAGAGTCAGGCGGATACTATGAAGACGGTTCAGAATGCGGAACTGATCCTCACAAACTTCAAGGAAAAGCTGAGCAAAGGCGTGCAGTTCAACGAGAGCCAGCTGAAGTACATGAAAACCGTGGCGGGGCTGGTGGAGGAAAAGGGCGCCGAGTTGAAGGAGTTGGAGATCCGGCTGGATAAGATGCGCCGGATGATGGAGACCCAGAAGCAGGCGGAGATCATAGTGAATAACGAGATGTTCCCCGGAACGACGATCATCATAGGAGACGCCACCAAGACGATCCATACCAGCTATCATTACTGCAAGTTTGTGCGGGAGCAGGGCGAGGTCAAAATGGTATCTATGTAAATCAGAGAAGGCTATAAGGAGACGGATATGGCATTTGGCGCTATTGAATTGACGACTGTGTCAAGGGCACAGGACTATTCCTCTATCAAGCAGAATGAGGATAATAAAGCTTTTGTGGATCAGAGCAACGGGCAGTTTCAGGTGCAGAAAAATGAGCAACGGCTTACAAAAGAGGTACACAGCGGCGACGACGCCCGGTGGTCCGGAAAACAGCCGGACGCCCGTGAAAAGGGAAACGGCGAATATTACGGTGACGGCGGAAAGCGGAGAAAGCAGCAGCCCAGAGAGCAGGTCGTTGTGAAGGGGCAGAAAAGCTTTGATATCAAGATTTGAAATCAATGTCCGCTGAAGCGGGCAGGAGTATAGGAATGAAAGATGGAAATTACAGAGATTGTCCTGCTGGCTGCAGGCGGAATCATTTTCATATTGAGCTTTTTGCTACCGGATAAAAAGGGAGAAGCATCAGAACAGTCCAGAGAGCTGGTGAAGGACGAGATCGCGGATATGGTAAGCCGCGAGATGGACAGCGTCAGGGGACAGGTGGACGGCGTGGTGGAAGAGGCCGTGACCTATGCCATGGAGAAAACGGAGCGTTCTCTGGAGCGTCTTTCCAATGAGAAGATCATGGCGGTGAACGAATACTCGGATACAGTGCTGGCAGAGATACACAAGAACCATGAAGAAGCAATGTTCCTGTATGATATGCTGAACAGCAAGCATGACAATCTTAAAAATACGGTTTCCACAGTGAACCGCACTGTGAAAGAGGTGGAAGAGAAGCTCGGCACTATCCGGGAGCTTCAGGCAGATATGTCAGGGATGTATCAGGCGGGTATGCCGGAGGGAAGGACGGAAGTACCCGGCGGGTTCCGGCCGGTGCGTCTGCAGGAGCTTCATCCTGCGGAGCCGGTTTCCACAGGGCCTACCGCTATCTCTAGGCTGCAGAGCATGACGCAGCGGTCAGCGGCATCCATGCCAGCGGCCTCCATGTCGGCGACTTCCTTGTCGCAGACCTCCATGCCGGCGACTTCCTTGTCGCAGACCTCCATGCCGGCGACTTCCTTGTCGCAGACCTCCATGTCAGCGACCTCCATGTCAGCGACTTCCATACCAGCGGCATCCATGCCAGCGACTTCTATGTCAGCGACGTCCATGCCAGCGACTTCCATGCCGCAGACTTCCATGTCGCGGGCGGCTGTATCTGACCGCGGAGCAGGAATGGCAGGCTCAGGGAACGGAGTCTCTGGGACAAGTCCGGCAGAGATCGCAGACCCCAGGATGGTTATGGCACCAGTGGTGCCCGTACCAGCGGCGTCCATGCCAGCGGCATCCGTGCCAGCGGCGTCCGTGCCAGCGGCGTCCATGCCGCGTGTGCCTGCTTCCGGAGATATTTCCATGGAAAGGGATATTTTCATGGAAAGGGGTAGTTCCATGGAAAAGGATATTTCCATGGGAACCATGGGAAGGGTCAGCTTCTTACAGGAGAATGCAGCAGACGGACAGAATAACAATGAGAGGATACTGGAGCTTCACCGCCAGGGGAAGTCTAAGGTAGCTATCGCAAAGGAGTTGGGGCTGGGCGTTGGCGAGGTGAAGTTGGTGATCGACCTGTTCAGGAACCAATAGAGGTGTAACGAGTGAAATTAAAGAGTTATATGAGAGGGCTGGGCATCGGTATTGTGGTGACAGCCTTGATTATGGGAATAGCCACGAAAGACGGGCGGCCGCTGACGGACGCTGAGATCAGGGCGGCTGCGGCAAAGCTGGGCATGGTGGATAGCGAGTCGCTGAGGCTGACGGATCTGAACCAGAGCGGGTCAAAGCCTGATTCTGGTCCGGAAGCGGATTCGCCCTCGGATTCCACGCCGGAATCTGCCGGGGAGCCAACTCCTGACGCAGACGCCGGATTGGAATCAGGCACAACGCCGGAATCGGCCCCGGATCCAGCCTCCGGACCGGAAGAGGGCACAGCGATAGGACTACCCCCGGATCCGGCCTCCGGCCCGGAAGAGGGCACAACGCCGGAATCAGCCCCGGATCCGGCCTCCGAACCGGGAGCAGGCGCAACGCCGGAGCCCACCCCGGATCCGGTCTCCACGCCGGAAGCCTCTGCAGCGCCTGCGCCTACAGCTCAGGCGTCGGAAAACGCTTCCGAGGAGGACACAGTTAAGATCGTAGTGCAAAGGGGAACCGGTTCCAGGGCCGTGTGCAATCAGCTGGCCAATGCGGGGCTGATAGCGGATGCGGCGGCATTTGACCAGTATCTGATAGACAGCGGCTATTCAAAGAGGATCAGCGCGGGAACCTTTGAGATCCCCGTCGGGGCGTCAGATGAGGAAATTGCAAAAATTATCAGCAAAAGCCGGTAAAAACCCCTTGCAACAGGGGTTTTTTTATGTTATGATTTTAACGTTGTGATAAAAAACACCCACGACCATTCGGCAATGGTGCCCTGAGCGGGTCAGAGCCGGAGCTAACCGGGTATTAACGCCACCCGGCAGAAAAATCGCGGGGAGGAATCAACCAGACGGAGGTAGAAAAATGAGCGTTATTTCCATGAAACAGTTACTTGAAGCAGGTGTGCATTTCGGACACCAGACCAGAAGATGGAACCCTAAAATGGCTCCCTATATCTTCACAGAGAGAAACGGCATCCACATCATTGATTTGCAGAAATCTGTGGTGAAGGTGGATGAAGCTTACAGAGCAGTTTCCGAGATCGCAGCCCAGGGCGGCACCATTTTGTTCGTAGGGACCAAGAAGCAGGCTCAGGATGCGGTCAAGACAGAGGCGGAGCGCTGCGGTATGTACTATGTAAACGAGAGATGGCTGGGCGGTATGCTCACCAACTTTAAGACCATTCAGTCCCGTATCGCAAGGCTTCACGCTATTGAGAAGATGTCTGAGGACGGAACCTTTGACGTGCTTCCCAAGAAAGAGGTGATGAAGCTGAGGAAAGAATGGGATAAGCTTGAGAAGAACCTTGGCGGCATGAAGAGCATGACCCGGATCCCCGACGCTATCTTCGTGGTAGACCCCAAGAAGGAAAGGATCTGCGTACAGGAAGCTCATTCCCTTGGAATCACACTGATAGGCATCGGCGATACCAACTGTGACCCTGAGGAACTGGATTATATCATTCCCGGCAACGACGACGCAATCAGAGCCGTCAAGCTGATCGTGGCAAAGATGGCGGATGCAGTGATCGAGGCGAACCAGGGCGAGGCTGTATACACCGAGGCTGAGGCTGCGGAAGCAGAGGGAGAGGCAGAGCCGGAGGATATCGAAGAGATAGCCCAGAGTGAAGAAGAGTAAGAAGAAAATGCTTATATAAAAGTTTGTATAGAGAAAGCGAGGAAATAAAGATGGCAGAGGTTACCGCATCCATGGTAAAGGAGCTGCGCGAGATGACCGGTGCAGGCATGATGGATTGTAAGAAGGCTCTGAATGAGACCAATGGAAATATGGAGGAGGCTGTCGAGGTCTTAAGAAAGAACGGACAGGCTAAGGCAGTGAAGAAGGAAGGCAGGATCGCGGCGGAGGGTATTTGTCGCATTGCCGTGAAGGGAGATACCACGGCGGCAGTGGTGGAGGTGAATTCCGAGACGGATTTCGTGGCGAAGAATGAGACCTTCCAGCAGTTCGTGGAGGCTGTTGCAGAGCAGGCAGTGAATTCTTCTGCAGCAGACCTGGATGCTTTCCTGGCTGAGAGCTGGATCGAGGACGGCGCTAAGACTGTACAGGAAGCATTGGTTGATAAGATCGCAGTGATCGGGGAGAAGCTGAGTATCAGGAGATTTGAAAAGGTTGAGGAGCCCCAGGGCTGCGTGGTTTCCTATGTACACGGCGGCGGACGTATCGGCGTGATCGTGGACGCTGAGACCAACGTGGTGAACGCCGGGGTGAAGGAAGCCCTGACAAATATTGCTATGCAGGTTGCGGCTCTTTACCCTAAGTATGTTGCGACTTCCGATGTGTCCGAGGAGTTCAAGGCGCATGAGAAGGAGATCATTGCCGCTCAGATCGAGCAGGATCCCAAGATGGCGGGCAAGCCTGAGAAGGTGATCGAGGGCGCTATCATGGGCCGCCTGAACAAGGAGCTGAAGGAGGTATGTCTGCTTGAGCAGGTATATGTGAAGGCGGAGGACGGAAAGCAGACCGTTGCCCAGTACCTTGCCCAGGTTGCAAAGGAGAATGGCGCAAACATCAGTATCAAGAAGTTTGTGCGCTTTGAGACCGGCGAGGGTCTGGAAAAGAAGCAGGAGGATTTTGCGGCTGAGGTTGCCGCCCAGATGGGTAAGTAACTCCGGCGTTGCCCTGACTAGTAGAATGTACTTGAATTTCTTGTGCAAATAAACAATGCATGTTATAATGA
>JAMPHT010000027.1 GCA_023663285.1 Bacillota bacterium | reverse complement strand
GAGTATAACACATAATTCCTAAAAAGTGTAGTCAAATAATAAATGATGTACTAGTGACGGCTGACGCTGTAAAGCGCTAAGTCATTATTTGAGGGTAGGCCGCCTCTCTGGTTTTTCCTCTTCTCATTTATCATACCATCCCATGGGGAGGATTTCAAGTCTTTTTGCTATTTATCTTTTTGGGTCAGGAATGAAAAGTAACCGAGAGAACACTTGCAGTTTTCCGGGCAGCGTGTTATTATTTTAACGATTAGACACGGCAGCGGGACAGGCAGGTTTCCACGGCTGTGCAAAACAAAAGGAGATGCCCGGAGGGCAGAAAGGAAGCAGGAGTGATGAAGCAAGGATTTGATGACGTGATTTCAAAGGTGAAAAGCTGTGAAATGAAAAAGATCGCGGTGGCGGCAGCCCAGGATTCCGCAGTGCTGGAGGCAGTGCGGGAGGCGAAGCACCAGGGTATCGCAGATGCGGTTCTGGTGGGAGATGAGGCGAAGATCAGAGAGATAGCCGCATCCATAGACATGAGCCTGGAGGGCTACCGGATCATCGACGAGCCGGATATGGTGGAGGCGGCCCATAAGGCGGTGAAGCTTGCCCATGACGGCGAGGTCGATATGTATATGAAGGGCCTGGTGGACACCAAGAATTTCTTAAAGAGTGTGCTGGATAAGGAAGTAGGCTTAAGGACAGGCGGCCCCCTTTCCCATGTGTGTGTGTTTGACGTGCCCTGTATCGACAGGCTCCTGTTCCTGACGGATGTTGCGTTTATCACCTACCCCACCCTGGAGGATAAGGTCCACATTATCAACAATACCATTCCTGTCTGCAATGCCTGCGGCATAGAGAATCCCAAGGTTGCGCCTCTGGCGGCGGTGGAGGTGGTGAATCCCAAGATGGAGACCACAGTGGAAGCGGCGGAGCTGACGAAAATGTGCGAGGAAGGACAGATCACCGGATGTATCGTGGACGGGCCTCTTTCCCTTGACCTGGCCATTGACGCGGAGGCGGCAAAGCACAAGGGGGCTACCGACAGAAAGATCCACGGGGATGCAGACGTGCTGCTGTTCCCGGACATCCATGCGGGCAATCTGGTATATAAGGCCATCGTACATATGGTGCCGGGGGTGAAAAACGGCTGTATCCTCACCGGGACCAAGGTTCCCGTCATCCTTACCAGCCGCTCCGATACCTTTGAGACAAAGGTGAATTCTATCGCGCTGGCTGCTGTAGTGGCGGAAGAGCTGAAGAAAGCGAAGGGGTAAGGATAGCGTCAAGGCGGCGTGCCAGATGGGAAAAGAGGCAGAAGGCGAAACAGAAGATCAGCAAGACAGAAAATGGAGAAGTATAACAGGAGGAAACAATATGTCCATAAAAAGCTTAATCATTAATCCCGGTTCCACCTCCACCAAGATCGGTGTGTTTGAGGATGAGACCCTGTTGTTTGAGGAGACCCTGAGGCATTCCACCGAGGAGATCTCCCGGTACGAGACTATTTTTGACCAGAAGGATTTCAGAAAGCAGATCATTACGGACCTTCTGGCCTCTAAAAATTTTGACATCAAATCCCTGAACGTGGTGGTGGGCCGAGGCGGTATGCTGAAGCCTATTCCCGGCGGTACTTATGAGGTCACGGAGGAGATCCTGGCGGATCTGAAAAAGGGTGTGCAGGGGCAGCATGCTTCCAACCTGGGGGGTATCCTGGCGAGAGAGATCGCAGATTCTATCGGCGTTCCTGCCTATATCGTTGACCCTGTGGTGGTGGATGAGCTGATGCCCATAGCCAGATATTCCGGCATGGCTGAGATTCCCAGAGGGAGCATCTTCCATGCCCTGAATCAGAAAGCGGTGGCAAGGCGGTATGCAAAAGAGGTTGGCAGGCCTTATGAGTCTTTAAGGCTGATCGTAGTACATATGGGCGGCGGTGTGTCCGTGGGCGCCCATGAAGGCGGCAGAGTAGTGGATGTGTTCAGCGCCTTTGACGGTGACGGAGCGTTTTCGCCGGAACGTGCGGGCGGCGTGCCCTGCGGCGCTCTTGTGAAGCTGTGCTTCTCAGGGAAATACACGGAAAAGGAAATCTACGGCAAGCTCATCGGCAAGGGCGGCTTTAACGCCTATCTTGGCACAAACGATATGCGGGATGTGACAAAGCGGGCAAATGAGGGAGACGAAAAGGCCGCGGAGGCGAAACAGGCATTTCTGCTGCAGGTGGCAAAGGACATCGGCGCTATGGCCTGTGTGCTGAACGGCAGGGTGGACCAAATCATCCTTACAGGGGGTATTGCCTATGGACAGGACGTATGCGACGTGCTGAAGGAGAGGACGGGCTGGATCGCGCCTGTTACCGTATATGCCGGTGAGGATGAGCTGCTGGCTCTTGCCCAGGGCGCAATGCGGGTGATGAACGGGGAAGAAAAGGCGGTGGAGTATTGACCTGCATCGGCGTCCTCTGTGTGTGTGCATACCTGCCGGGGAACTGATATGGTGATTTTTGTCAAATCGAAAAAGAACTTGACAAAGGCATAGTGGCAAAGTTATGATTATAGTGTTGTTCTGTCAGACGGGGGCAAAGCATATGCTCCTGTAAAAACACTATGAGGATAAGGAGATTAGCGAGAAGATGGTATGTAAAAATTGTGGTAAGGAACTTCCGGAAGGAACAAAGTTCTGTACATCCTGCGGTACGCCCTGTGAGGAGGCTGTGCCTCAGACTGCAGCGCCTCAGGCGGATGCGGCTGCTGAGGGAGCGAAGGCAGCTTCGGAGGCTGTAGCGTCGGCAGCAGAGGCACCCAAGGCGGCAGAGGAGACAAAGGCAGCTTCGGAGGCTGTCCCGACAGCGGAAGCACCCAAGGCAGCGGAGGCACCCAAGCCTGCAGAAGCGCCTGCGGCAAACGGTGACAAATCACCGGCGGGAAATGACAATGTGAAGAAG
Source organism: Bacillota bacterium (assembly GCA_023663285.1). Lineage (GTDB taxonomy): Bacteria > Bacillota > Clostridia > Lachnospirales > Lachnospiraceae > Acetatifactor. The sequence continues at coordinate 40,283 of JAMPHT010000027.1, read as the reverse complement.
TTCGCCTGCATCGGCGGCGTTGCATTGGTGGCTCTTGTTCTGCTCATTGTATTATGTAACCTGATGTTTGGCAGTTCGCCCAAGAAAGCGTTCAAGGCATATGTAACAGGCCAGTATACCTGTGATTATAAGAAGATACTGAATAATTCCATGTATGCAAAGAAGCCGTTGAAGGCGCTGGACCTGTATGATGCGGACGATTATGAGGATGATCTGGAGGATCTGAAGGATTACTATAAGGATTTGAAGGATGATTGGAAGGATGACGGCATCAAGTACAAGATCTCCATTGATATCAAGGATGTGGAGAAGATCAAGAAGAGCGACAGAGAGTTCAAGTGGGCCAAGGAGTTCATGGAGGACTATTACGACTGTGACGCAGATAAGATCAAGCAGTTCGCCATTGTGGAAGCCAGAGTGAAGGCCGAGTATTATGAGGACGGGGACAGAGACAAGGACTATGACGTAGACACGGGCAGGATCCAGTACCTGTTGGTAAAGATCGGCGGCGACTGGTATATGACCGAGTACTCCAGAGACGACATCAAGGAGTATCTGAAGGATTATTATAAGTAAGGATTCAGGGGTTTAGGGCATGACATCTTATCGGTGTCATGCCCTTTGTGGTGGTGCGCCGTCCGCTTTTTACAGCGGGAACTTGAAATAGTTCTTAGCGTTATAGTAGGAAATATTCTTTACGATCTCGGATAGAGTCTCATAATCCTCAGGAAATTCTCCGTTTTCCACCCAGCTGCCGATCAGATTGCAGAGGATCCGTCTGAAATACTCATGCCTTGTGTAGGACAGGAAGCTTCGGGAATCCGTCAGCATACCCACAAAGCCGGAAAGGTTCCCTAAGTTTGCAAGGGAAACCATCTGATCCGTCATGCCCACCTTGTGATCGTTGAACCACCATGCGCTTCCCTGCTGGATCTTTGCCACGGCGGTGGAATCCTGGAAGCAGCCCAGGATACTGCCGATGGACTGATTGTCATTGGGATTCAGGCTGTACAGGATAGTCCTGGGAAGCTCGTCCGTGCAGTTTAAGGCATTGAGGAAATCCGCCATCTGGGAGGAGGGCGCATAGTTGTTGATGCAGTCATAGCCGGTATCAGGGCCCAGCTTTGCATACATCAGTCCGTTGTTGTCCCGCTTGCAGCCGTAATGAAGCTGCATTGCCCAGTCAAGTCTGTGATATTCTCTGCCGACAAAGAGCATGAAAGCGGTCTTGAACTTCAATTCCTCTTCCTTGGTGAGGATCATGCGGTTCTGGCGCTTTAAGAAGATCGCCTCGATCTCATCCTCGTCTGCGGGACAGTACATCACATATTCAAGGGCGTGGTCGGATACGTTACAGCCCATAGAGGCAAAGAAGGCCATGCGCTTTTTCAGGGCTTCCTTCAGGGCGGCGAAGGTGTTGATCTCCGTCACACCCGTAACCGCCGCAAGCTTATCCAGATAGTCCAGATAATCCGGCTTCTCAATGTTCATCGCCTTGTCGGGCCGCCATGCGGGCAGCACCTTTACGTCAAAGCTTGCATCCTCCGCAATCTTTTTATGCCATTCCAGAGAATCAATGGGGTCGTCCGTAGTGCAGATCAGGGTGACGTTGCTCTGCCTGATCAGGCTGCGTACACTCATGGAGGGCTGCGAGAGCTTTTCGTTGCAGAGCTTCCACACCTCGTCTGCGGTGTTTTTGTTCAGAATCCCGTTATAGCCGAAATATCTCTGCAGCTCCAGGTGGCTCCAGTGGAATAGGGGATTGCCGATGGCATGACCCAGGCATTCCGCCCATTTGCAGAACTTCTCATAATCGGAGGCGTCGCCGGTGATGTACTTTTCATCCACGCCGCAGGAGCGCATAAAACGCCATTTGTAATGGTCGCCGCCCAGCCATACCTGAGTGATATTCTCGAACTGGCGGTCCTCAGCGATTTCCCTGGGGTTGATATGGCAGTGGTAGTCCAGGATCGGTGTGTTTTTTGCATAGTCGTGAAACAGCTTCCTGGCTGTCTCGGTCTCCAACAGAAAGTCCTTGTCCATAAATGCTTTCATTTTGTTACCTTCTTTCTGCCGCTTGGCGGCGTTTTATATTGCGCCCGACCGCGCGATGTGTTCAGCTGCTGAAGCAGTGCGCGCCTGGCCGATTTGGGTTCACGCTCGTGTGGTGCCCCGGCGGATGATCTCGCCGGAAAAGACGGTCTTTTTCGGCATCTCGTTTCCGTCCAGCACCCCCAGCAGGGTGGTAATCAAATGCTGGCACAGGGTCTCCAGCTTATTGTCAATACTGGTAAGCTCCGGATCGCAGCAGCTCACCAGCATGGAATTGTTATATCCCAGTATGGAGAAATCCTCCGGTATGGAATAGCCCATAAGCTTTGCGTATTTTACGGCGGCAAGGGCCAGAGTGTCATCCGAGGCGATAACGCCGTGAAAGGCAAGTCCCCGGCGGTGCAGCTCCATCAGGTGTTCCGTCATGGCCGGAATGTCCTCATGGGAACCATGGTAGAATTGCAGCAGGCCGGATCCTGGGGAGAGCTTTTTTTCCTCCATGGCTGCCAGGTAGCCCGCAAGTTTTTTCTTGCCGCTGTAGGAAGTGGAATTGTAGAAATATACAATATCCCGGATCCCCGTGGAGATCATCTGCAAGGTGGCCTCATACATGGAGGTGTAATCGTCAGATATCACGCTGTATACATTAGGGGCGTTCAGCGCCGCATTTAAGAGCATCAGGGGAAGCTGGGCGGCTGCCTCCACCACGTATTGGTTATCCGCCTCTTCCTCGTAAATAAAATTGGAGCCCACAAGGATGATGCCGTCCACCTTTTTGGTGATCAGGAGATTCACCGCGGCGGCCTTGGCGTCCAGATCGTAACCCGTACAGCACAGGAGGCTGTCGTAATCGTTTGCCCGCAGCTTTTGCTCTATGTAGTAGACTGCCTTGGCGAGATAGAGGTCTGAGCTGTCGGCGCATATGATGCCGATGGTTTTCATGGTGTTCAGGCCCAGTCCCCTGGCAAAGGCATTGGGGGTATATTCATACTGATCGATGACATCCAGTACTTTCTTCTTCGTCTTTTCGCTGACGCTGCTGCTTCCGTTCAGCACACGGGACACCGTGGCGATGGATACGCCGGCTTTCTCCGATATGTCATAGATGGTCATACCTGTAAATGCCTTCCTGCAAATTGCTTTGTGATCAGCCGGAACCAAAAGGCCGTTATGTAAGCAGTTACATAAAACTCCTTTTAAATTATATCCGACGCCCATTCTTTTTTCAAGACTTATTTTTGTGGGTACAAGGGTGTTGACGAAAGCTTGTTTTGGCAGTAAAATAGCTTATGAAAGTACTTACACTTTTAGAAGGGAGACTGACAATGGAAGTATTAAACAAATCGATGTCCAACAGAAAGGCGAGACCGGTCAAGGTGGTGCAGTTCGGAGAGGGAAATTTCCTTCGGGCGTTTGTGGATTATATGGTTGATATTGCCAATGAAAAAGGGACCTTTGATGGGGATATTATTCTTATCAAGCCTATTGAGTTCGGCAATCTGGATAATTTTCACAGGCAGGACTGTCAGTATACGGTGTCTCTGCGGGGCAATGTGAACGGTGAGGGCAGGATCATCAACAGGGTGGTGACCAGCGTCGCGGATGCTGTGGATACCGCCGGCGAATATGAGAAATACGAGGCTCTTGCTGAGATCGATACTTTGCGGTTTGTCGTCTCCAATACAACGGAAGCGGGTATTGTGTATGACCCTTCCGACAAATTTGAGTTAAAGCCTCCCAAGACATTTCCGGGAAAGCTGACAAAGTTCCTGTACCACAGGTTTGAGACCTTTAAGGGCGATATGTCCAAGGGTCTGGTGATGCTTCCTGTGGAGCTGATCGACGACAACGGCATCATGCTGCGCAAGTGTGTGCTGCAGCAGATCGAGAACTGGGGCCTTTCCGCTGAATTTAAGGCATGGGTAGAGGACGCCTGCATCTTTACGTCCACTTTGGTGGACCGCATCGTCACCGGCTATCCCAGGGCCACGGAGCAGGAGGAGTGGGAGAAGCTGGGATACGAGGACCGTATCATGGTCACCGGCGAGCCCTTTGCACTCTGGGTCATTGAGTCGGAGAAGGATATCAGTAAGGAGTTTGACCTGCCCGGAGCGGGGCTGCCCGTTATTTTTACAGAGGATCATCATCCCTATAAGCAGAGGAAGGTGCGCATTTTAAACGGCGCTCATACCTCCTTTGTGCTGGCGTCCTGGCTCTGCGGCAATGATATTGTGAGGCAGTCCATGGAGGATGCAGATGTGCGGAACTTCATGAACAAGACGATCTTCGAGGAAGTGATCCCTACCCTGACCCTTCCGGAGGAGGAGCTGAAGGAGTTTGCTGGGGAGGTGGTAAACCGTTTCAACAATCCCTATGTGGATCACGCGCTGTTGGCTATCTCTTTAAATTCCGTGTCCAAGTGGCGTGCAAGGTGTCTGCCCAGCCTGCTGGGATATGTGGATAAGTTCGGCAGGCTGCCTGCTCACCTGACTTTCTCCATTGCGGCGTTGATGGCATTCTATCACGGCACTGAGATCCAGGACGGCGTACTGAAAGGTGACAGGAACGGACAGCCCTATGATATCAAGGACGATCTGGCGGTGCTGGAGTTCTTCCGCGATAATTGTGAAAAGGACACCAGAAGCTTTGTGACTGCTTTCCTGGGGAGAGAGGACTTCCACGGCCAGGATCTGAACAAGGTGCCGGGGCTTACCGACGCAGTGGTTTCCTATCTGGACGATATAAAAGCAAATGGTATGAGGGCGGCATTATGCAGGATTTCATAAAAATTCATGATAACGACAAGGTTGTGGTAGCGCTTAAGACCATTCCCGCAGGGGAATCCCTGACCGTGGAGGTACAGGGCGGGAACAGGCAGATCACCGCGCTGGAGGAGATCCCTGCAGGGCACAAGATGGCGATCTGCGATATTCCCGCCGGAGGCGAGGTCATCAAGTACGGCTACCGGATCGGCAATGCAAAGGAGGATATCAGGGCAGGGGCCTGGATACACACCCATAACATCAAGACCGCTCTGGGAGACCTGCTGGAGTATACCTATGAGCCTGTGGCCGGGGTGCAGGGCGGCGCAGGGGCAGATGCCGGACCGGCGGAAGGCACCGGAGCACGGGAGACAGCAGCGCAGAGCGGCGCAGGCGCAACGGAGGCAGACGGCGCTCGGAAAGCCGTGTTCATGGGCTTCAACCGTCCCGACGGCAGCGTGGGCGTCCGGAATGAGATATGGATCATTCCCACGGTGGGCTGCGTGAACAATGTGGCCACTGCCATTGCCAGGGAGGCAAATATCTGGCGGGTGGCAAACGGAGAGAAATATAAAAATGTAGGAGAGGTGATTGCTTTTCCCCACCCGTACGGCTGCTCCCAGATGGGGGATGATCAGGAGCACACCAGGCAGATCCTGGCGGATCTGATCCGGCATCCCAACGCAGGCGGCGTGCTGGTGCTGGGGCTGGGCTGTGAAAACAGCAATATCGACGTGCTGAAGCCTTATATCGGCAGCTATGACGAAAACAGGGTGAAGTTTCTGGTATCTCAGGACTGTGAGGATGAGATTGCGGAGTCCCTGGAGATCATCAAGGGACTGATAGGCTATGCGGCCGGATTTGAGCGGGAGCCTGTCAGTGTCAGCAGGCTTGTGATCGGCATGAAGTGCGGCGGCAGCGACGGGCTTTCCGGCATTACCGCAAATCCGCTGGTGGGGCGTTTCTCCGACAGGCTGATTTCTCAGGGGGGAACTACCATTCTCACGGAGGTGCCGGAGATGTTCGGGGCGGAGACTATATTGATGAACCGCTGTGCCGACAAAGAGCTTTTTGACAAGACCGTGAACCTGATAAATGATTTTAAGAACTACTTCAAGAGCCATAACCAGACCATCTATGAGAATCCTTCTCCCGGTAACAAGAAGGGGGGGATCTCCACTCTGGAGGACAAATCCCTGGGCTGCACTCAGAAGTCGGGCAGCGCCCCGGTGAGAGGCGTGCTCCAGTACGGCGAAAGAGTGGAGACAGCGGGCCTGAATCTTCTCAGCGCGCCGGGCAACGATCTGGTGGCGGCCACGGCCCTTGCGGCGGCAGGAGCCCATATCGTGCTGTTTACCACAGGCCGGGGCACACCCTTTGCCTCTCCTGTTCCCACCGTAAAGATTTCCACAAACTCCGGGCTGGCAGGCAGGAAATCCAACTGGATCGACTTCAATGCGGGGGTGCTGGTGGAGGATAAGACCATGGAAGAGGAGACGGAAGCACTCTTTGACTATGTGGTGGAGGTGGCCTCCGGAAAACAGGTTCGCAGCGAGGCGGCAGGCTTCCACGATATGGCGATCTTCAAGCAGGGCGTGACCCTGTAGGGCGTGTATGCAGAATATTTGGGGGCGCACCGGCCATTCCGTGAGGGAATCCGGTGCAGCCCCCATTCCGTCTCTCTTGCATAATCCTTGGGAAAACGATATAATATAACAGGAAAGAGAGAATTTCTTATTTTTAACATATTTAAATGGAGATTATATTATGCTGGCAGAATTGCGTCAAGAATCACAGATTACAATACCAAAAGAAATCATTGTTAAGCTGGGGCTTGAGGAAGGTGATAAACTGGATATATTTGAACGTGACGGCACGATCTGTATGCTGCCGGTGGCTGTTTATCCCAAGAAATATCTGGATGAGCTTCGCAGTGAGATCAATGAAGTAAAAGCTAAAATTGCCTCTGGCGAACAACCAATTTTTGATAATATGGAAGCATTATTTGCACAACTGGAGGAGGATTGATGGCATATCGAATCACTTTTACCAAACGGTTTGAAAAACATTTCCTTACTCATACTCACATATATACCCAACCTTGCCTGCATAGGAGGGCGCCGTCTCCAGAATGTCGTCCGGCACGTCATTGAGGTAACACTGGTCATCCGAACGCCTGTAGAAAAGCACCACATATTCCTCCCGCACTTCCCTGCCGTCCTCCGTGAAGCCCGTATAGCTGGGTTCTCCCTCCAGCCAGAACCGGAATAATGCGTTAGACAGCGTGAGCATATGATAACCGTCCTTTGATTCGGGTTCCAGCCAGCGGTAGCCGAACGGAATGTCCTCCACTCTCTCATTTGCCGCTCCCACAAAGAAAGTGATATTCTCTTTATTTTCGGAGATGATCTGTTCCTGCAGCCGCTTACATTCCTCCTGGGAAGTGACAGTTGCCAGATAACCGCCCTTTTTCTGACAGAGCCTTGGGGCTTCTTTCCAGGTGACATCCTCCACGACCAGTTCATAACGGTGCCCCGCGGAGGCCACATCTCCCGTCCTCAATATAGATGTAATATCATCCAGGATATAATATTTCTGCGGATACATTCCCTGTTCTTCGGGATACACAGTGTTCAGGTGCGCCAGATAGTCCTCTTCGCTCACATCCTCTCCGCTCCAGTTATAGACATAGATAAAATCTCCATTTTCATCCAGTTGGATCCCAGTCGGGCCGTCTCCCCATGTTCCGCCGTCCACATAGACCCATTCCCCATCTCGAATGGTATAGATTTCATCATAATAGTGCCCCATATTGCCGTCCGAATTACAAATCAGGTTTCCTCTCTCGATATAGGTGACATTGAGGCGGGCGGACTGCCACACATTCAGGACATGATCGTGGAAAGTCAGAATTTCAAGCCCTCCCGCTTCAAATCCGGTGTCGATCACAAGCTCAGGGATGTCGTCGTCATCCACATAGATCAGGCTGTAGGTCCAGGCATCCGCATATTCGTCCGTCTCCAGATAAGCAAGATAAGCCTGCTGCCACTCATCAGGGCAGGAATCATCCTGCTTTATCCTACCTGTGCCATAGTTTTTTTCCATTTTGATTGTCTCGGATACTTCCGTGTAGTTCTCTCCCTCCAGATAGGTCAATGTGATATTTTCGCTGTCGGTCATCTCAATCTGCATGACGGCAGACATGGGATCCACGGTTTTGGAAAAATTTCTCCGGATGCGCATTTCCAGCAGATTCTCCGTGTTTTCCATCGTCTCCGCATAAAGATATATGCCTGCCACTATCAATGCGAGGGCGCACACCGACCACAGTCTTTTCATCTGTCTACTCTCCTCAATACCATTATTCTACCACAAACATTCTTCCGCTTCCATCGAATTTTAATTGACGCAGGCTATATCCTTTACAGGAATTTTATGGTACAATGAGTAAGACCGCACCGACGGGGCTGCAGGTATCCATATGAGACGCGGCAGGCTTGTGTGCAGGAGAGGAGAAAGACCATGGAAACAAGGCGTAGGATCGCGCTGATCACCTCTGAGTTGGAGAACGTATACCAGCAGCGCGTCATGAAAGGTATGTTTTCACAGTGTGCAAAATACGGTTATGATGTGGCAGTATTTGCCACCATGGTGGACACTGCCCATTCCATGAAAGAGAATCTGAAGGGCGAGCTGAATATATTTGAGCTGGTCAATTTTGATCTGTTCGACGGCGTTATCATCACGCCGGACCCCCTGTTTGCCATGGATGACGGGACTCTTAAGAAAGCCATGCTGGAAATGTTCCGGGAAAAGTGCCATAGCAAGGTGGTTGCCCTGGACGTTCCCTTCGGGGATCATGAGGTGGTCAGCACGGACGACGCCGGCGCTTTTTACGAGATCACCAGGCATATTTATGAAGAACATCATAAACAGAAGGTCTATTTCCTTACCGGTTTTCAGGATTACGATATTTCCCAAAAGCGGCTGGAGGGCTTTCTGCGGTATACGTCAGAGCATGGGATCCAGGTGCCGGAGGATCACATCTTTTACGGCGATTACTGGTATACCTCAGGAGAAAAGCTGGCGGATGATATTGACAGCGGCAGAGTGGAGCTGCCGGATGCTGTTATCTGTGCCAGCGACCATATGGCGATCGGGCTGGTGAACAGGCTGACGGCTCATGGTATTTCCGTGCCGGGGCAGATCGCGGTGACGGGATACGACGCTACCCAGGAGGCGGCATTTAACGATATCTACATTTCCTCCTATGAACCGAAGGTGTGCGAGACAGCCGCTGAGGCGGTGAACAGGATACGCAGAGCCATTGAGCCGGAAGCGGAATGTCTGGACACGGCCATGAGTGAAAACGACGTGGGCCTGCGGACGGGAGAGAGCTGCGGCTGCGCTCCCGATATGGCATATTGGAAAAAGTGCATTGACAATGCGCTGCTGCACCAGAAAACAAACTGGACGGATTACCTGGATAAGCCCATTGACGTGGGAATGCTGATGAACAGCTATATGCTGGAGCAGATCACCAGCGCTCCCGACTATATGACCTGTCTGGACCGGATCTACAGTGTAGTGTATCTGTTGCACCCTTACGGAGATTTCTGGCTTTGCATGAAGGAGAACTGGCTGGATATCAACCATGTGATGACGCAGGGCTATCCCGACAGGATGCGGGTGTTTCTGCACTCCCAGGGAGCAATTGACATGGAGCCTGCAAAGAGCATAGGCTTCAGCGATGAGATCGGTCCTCGTTCCTTTGACACCGGGCAGATGCTGCCGGAGCTGTGTGAGGAGCATGAACCCAGCGTGTTCTATTTCCTGCCGATCCATGCGGGAGAGGTGATGTACGGGTATGCGGTGGTAAGGAATCCTCTTTTGCAGAAGTATCTGGTAGGACCTCTGTACCGCCACTGGATCCGTTTCGTCAGCAACGCCCTTTCCATGACAAGGATTAGGAACCAGCTGTTCGAGCTGTCCATGAAGGACCCGGCCACAGGGCTGTACAACAGGCGGGGCATGAGGGAATGGCTCATGGGAAAGAAAGGCGCCGGGGGCAAGGTATTCTGTATTCTGGCCGATATGGACGGGCTGAAATATATCAACGACAAATTCGGTCATGGGGACGGGGATTTCAGCCTGCAGGCCATTGCAGACGCCCTGAAGGAGAATGTAGGCTGGAATGAGATCGGAGCCAGGATCGGCGGAGACGAATTCCTGCTTGTGGGAGTGGGACAGTACACCCCGGAGGATGTGAAAGCCAAGCTTGCGCAGATCAAACGGAGTGTGGCGCAAAAGTCCGAGAATTCAGGAAAAGAATATGAGATATCCGTGAGCCTTGGCTTTGCCCTGGGCGATCCGGAGACCTATGAGGAGATCGACAGGCTGGTCGAAGGGGCTGACGCGCTGATGTATGAAGATAAGAGAAGCAAATACAGGAACCGGAATGAAAGGGCAGGGGTATAAAAATGAAGGAAGAGTTAAAGGCGGAACAAATCAAACAGCTTCCCAGGAGAGCAGATGGTCTTTTTGAGCTGCAATCAGTGGACGGGAACCTGTTTCGGGCAGCAGCGCAGATATTTCCCGTATATGCGGCCTACGAGACGGACTGCAACGGGAAGGAAGGTTATCCTGATCTGCTTGCACAGCTGCGGATACTGGATGAAGAGCTGAAGAAGGACGATACGTTGGAGAATCGGGTGCTGTATCTGGAGGGGCTGCTTGCGACCATAGAGAACATAAGCCCCCAGCTGTATGAGTACTACCGGGAATTGGCGGACAGGTTCAAGGCGGTTTTAAAGGAGACGCTGCTTAAGGGAGACGAGGAAGCGAGAGAACGGCTTCAGAAAACCATAGTCAGGGCAGGGGAATTGTATCTGCTGGCGGTGGAGAAATATCCGTGCGGGGTGACAGGGGCACAGGAAGAGGCTTCGGCAGCTTCAACGCCGGGAAGCACCACAGTACAGAAAAGCGATCCCTGTGTCGGCGGTCCGGAAGTACGGCAGGTGATGGTCACCTCCAGAAGCGCGGTGATCGAGATTGCGGACGGCGGAAAGTATTTTACAAAGGAGCAGTACCGTGTCCTGGTAAACGGCGCAGAGGCTCTTACCGCGGATAAAACCATTGTGTCGCTGTATGATTTGAAGCCTGACTGGGATTATACCGTGGAAGTCCTTGCGGGAGCGGACCGGAAGGGCGGTCTGAAGCTGCGGACGGCTCATGAATTTGTGACTTTGGATGTGAGGCGGTTCGGGGCAAGGGGTGACGGGGTACAGGATGATACCCATGCCATTCAGGCGGCGATACTGGCCTGCCCCAGGGACAGCCGGGTGCTGATCCCCGCAGGGACCTATCGCATCACCAGCCTGTTTTTAAAGAGCCACATAAGGATCGAGCTGGCGGAGGGCGCGGAGCTGAAGGCGTTTACGGAAAGGGAGAAATTCCCTGTATTTCCCGGTATGATAGAAAGCTATGATGAACAGGAGCAGTATAATTTAGGCAGCTGGGAGGGAAATCCCCTGCCCATGTACACAGGCGTCATCTGCGGCGTGGACGTGGAGGACGTGGCGATTTACGGCAGGGGGACTATCAACGGCAATGCCACGAAAGAGGACTGGTGGAAAAATCCCAAGGGCTATAAGGATGTGTTCCGCCCCAGGCTGTTCTTTATCAACGGCTGCCGGAATGTGACCTTACAGGGGGTGACCTGCTGTAATTCTCCCTCCTGGACCCTGCATCCCTATTTCAGCAATGATCTGAAGTTTATCGATCTGCAGGTGCTGAACCCCGCTGATTCGCCCAACACCGACGGCTGCGATCCGGAATCCTGCAAAAATGTGGACATTCTGGGAGTGAGGTTCTCTCTGGGGGATGACTGTATCGCTGTGAAGAGCGGTAAGATCTATATGGGCAGGACCTACAGGGCGCCCTCCGAAAATATCAGGATCCGCCAGTGCCTTATGGAAAACGGACACGGAGCTGTGACCCTGGGCAGCGAAATGGCAGGCGGGATCTTAAACCTGACGGTGGAGGACTGTGTTTTCCGCCATACGGACAGGGGGCTGCGCGTCAAGACAAGAAGAGGCAGAGGAAAGGATGCGGTGCTGAATAACATCGTATTCCGGGGTCTGGAGCTTGACCATGTGATGACGCCGCTGGTGGTGAATTCCTTTTATTTCTGCGACCCGGACGGTAAAACCTCCTATGTGCAGTCCAGAGACGCTTATCCCGTGGATGACAGGACGCCCTCTATCAAAAAGCTGGTATTTGAAGATATGAAATGCACCAACTGCCATGTGGCGGCGGCCTATTTTGACGGACTGCCGGAGCAGAAGATCGAAGAGATCGTCATGCGGAATATTTCCTTCCGCTATGCAGAGGACGCAAAATGCGACGTGCCCGCTATGTCCGTGGGCGTGCCGAAGAGCAGCAGGCGCGGTCTGTATGCCCGCAATGTCTCAAAGCTGACCCTGGACAATGTGGTGATAGAGGGACAGGACGGGGAGGCTTACGAGCTGGAGGGAGTGGACAGCTTTCTTATATAATAGGAAATTCGGACAACGTCTGCTTTTTACCGCGGGCAAAATGTGTTGGCTTTGGGCTAATGCCTGCATAGATATTTGACTTAAGAAAGCGTAGTATAAAAAAAGCATGATATGAGGAGGAAAGAGAATGCAGTTAGGAATCAGATTACATGATGTGCAGAAGCTGCCCTTTGAAGAGCGGGTGGCGGCAGTGCGGGAGGGGGGCTTTGCCTGCGGGCATCTTGCCCTGGCAAAATTCATCAGCGAGTTCCCCACCACGGACGAGGCTCTGACGCCGGGGCTTGCCATGTACATCAGGAATGTGTTTGCCAGGAATCATGTGGATATTGCCGTGCTGGGCTGTTACCTGAACCTGGCTACGCCGAATCAGGAGGAGCTTCAAAAAACGGTCCACCGCTATATGGCCCACATCCGTTTTGCGTCCTGGCTGGGCTGCGGCGTGGTGGGAACGGAGACCGGAGCGCCCAATGAAGCTTATGCCTTTACCCCGGAGTGCAGGACGCAGGAGGCGCTGCAGCTGTTTATCGAGAGGCTGAAGCCCATTGTGGCCTATGCGGAGAGCATGGGTGTGGTGTTTGCCATTGAGCCTGTGTTCCGCCATATCGTGTGCGATCCGGTCCGGGCAAGGAGGGTTCTGGATGAGATCGACTCTCCTAACCTGCAGGTCATCTTTGACCCGGTGAATCTGCTTGACGTGGCAAATTATCAGGAGAGGGACGCTGTTTTTCGGGAGGCCATGGATCTGCTGGGGCCGGATATTGCCATGGTGCATCTGAAGGATTTCCGCATTGAGAACGGTAAAATGATCTCTGTGGGCTGCGGCATGGGAGAGATGGACTACACGGAGATACTGAGATTCATGAAGGAAAGAAAGCCTTTCATACACGCCACATTAGAGGATACGAAACCGGAGAACAATCAGCAGGCCAGAGAGTACATCCTGCGGAGGTACGCCGAGGTGTAAGGCGAGCGTATCTTATTAGCAAGACAAATCGGCGATTTAAATAACTATCCGAATTGGCGGCATGTAAAATGGTGTGCCCATATAGATTGGGATAGCCTTATGCATGAATCTGATATTTCAACTAACCAACAGAGTTTGCCTGGAAAACCGGAGCACGGCGGGGTGACATCGGCAGGACGGGAATAAAAACGGCAGCTGCTTCCCGGCGGGATGAGCCTGACTGAGAAGCAGCTGCCGTTTTGACGTTTACTTGAAGAAAGTGCCCAAAATACTGCGCCCCAGGGATGCCCCCAGGTTGCCGCCCAGCTTCTTGCCGAAGGAGCCGCCCAGGGATTTACCCAGGCTGTTGCCTACTTCCCGGCCTATGGTGCCGCCTGCGGAGCTGGCCACGCTTCGGATGCCTGATTTCACGGCACGCTGTTTTTTCTCAGCTTCCTTCTGAGCCGCCTTTTCCTTTGCGGCTTTTTCTTTTTCGGCCGCCTTTGCAGCCGCTTCGCTCTGTTTTTGCTGCGCCAGCGCTTCTGCGTCGTCCAGCCGCTTCCTTTGAAGAAACTCATAGGCGCTGTCAGGATCGTGAGCATCCTTATATTTCAGGTAAAGGTTGCTCATTTTGACTTCCCGCAGCTTTTCCTCGTCGGTGATAGGCCCCATAAGGCTCTGGGGCGGCAGTACGTTGCAGTGCTTTACCACGGTAGGGATACCGTCCTCGTCCAGCACGGAGATCAATGCTTCTCCGGTGCCCAGCTGGGAGAGCACTGTTTTGGTGTCAAATTCCGGGTTGGTGCGGAAGGATGCAGCCGCTGTCTTGATGCCCTTTTCGTCCGCGGGGGTGTAGGCCCGCAGGGCGTGCTGGATCTTGTTGCCCAGCTGGCTCAAAACGCCGTCGGGAATGTCCTTGGGAGCCTGGGTGATAAAGTAGATACCCACCCCTCTGGAACGGATCAGCTTTACGATCTGCTCGATTTTGTCCTTCAGGGTCTTGGTGGCATTTTCAAAGAGCAGGTGGGCTTCGTCAAAGAAGAACACAATGCGGGGCTTTTCCGCGTCGCCGATCTCCGGCAGGGTCTCAAAAAGCTCGGACAGCATCCACAGCAGGAAGATGGAGTACATGGTAGGGTCGTTTACCAGCTCCCGGCAGTCCAGGATATTGATAGTGCCCCTGCCCCCCTTTCCTGTGGTAAACCAGTCCGCAATATTTAAGGCCGGCTCCATGAAAAATTCCTCCGCGCCCTGGGATTCCAGAGCCACCACATGGCGGATGAGGGTAGTCACGCTGGCCTTGGGAATATTGCCGTATTCCATACTGAAATCGGCGGCATTTTCCCCCATATACTGCAGCATGGCTTTCAGATCCTTGGTATCGATGAGCAGCAGTTCATTGTCGTCCGCGATCTTGAAGGCGATGTTCAGCACATCGTTCTGAGCGGGAGTCAGGTCCATGAGCCTGCCTAACAGGATAGGGCCCATCTCGGAGACGGTGGTGCGTAAGGGAATCCCCATTTTTCCGTACACATCCCAGAATACGCTGGGGTAATCCTGAAAGGTAAAGCCGCATTCCGGCAGGCCGAAGCCGTCAATGCGCCCCTGTATTTCCTCGTTGCTCTTTCCGGGACGGCACATTCCCGCCAGATCCCCCTTCACGTCCGCCAGAAAGACAGGTACGCCCGCGTCGCTGAAGGATTCCGCCAGTACCTTTAGGGTAATGGTCTTGCCGGTACCGGTAGCGCCTGCGATCAGGCCGTGGCGGTTGGCCATCTGGGGCAGGATGCACACTTTTTCACCGTCGGAGTCGCCGATCCAGATCTTATTGTCATAAAACATAGCATAGTCCTCCTCTGCACTGTTGCTGTATTTTGAAGCCATTGCAATGGGATCAGTTGCAATGCTTATCTATAAATAGTATACTGGATAAAGGACGCGGGAACAAGAGTTTTGTTTGGAAAATAAACCATTTGAAAGATCCATTGGGCTTTCGCATGGAGAGAACGGTATTTTCCCGGAAGGTGGCGGAGGAGGAAGGAAAGCGGCAGCTTAAGGCTGCCCCAGCATTTTTGTGATATACAGTTCTATATCATCCAGGGTCTCAGGGTCTTTCAGGCTCTCGAAGGCACTCGAATCAAACAGCAGCCCTGTGTCTGTGGAGAGGAAGGCCCAACGGGAGCCGTCAAAGAAACCGTAATCTGCAATGTCATTGTACTGCAGGGTGGCGTCGTTCCGGGTGCAGATATAGGAGTCGTCATATTTTACAGGCATAAAGATGCCCTCCGTCCCCGGACGGATGGCTTCCGCCACGGCGCAGTCCGATACATGGTAGTCTTCCATAACAGGGCAGGGCAGCAGCACGGTGAGGGTATCGCCGGGATCCAGGTCTCCCCGGAAGATTCGGCTTATCCGGATTTCCGCAAGGGCCTGGTATTCCTTCCAACCGTTGAAGTTCAGCTCGATATTGCGGACGGAGGTTACGGTTCCCCGGAAGATGACAGTATCGTATCTGTTGAAGATCTCCGTTTCCGTCAGAAAGGCCAGATCTGCCGCTGCGGATACCGCCGGTATATCCGCGGATTCCACATAGCTGGCGGTGACATTTTTGGAGGCTTCGGAGAGGGGAATAGATACCCGTCCGGAGCCGTTTTGGTACAGCCGGATCCCTGTGAAAATGAAAGCGGCTGCGCAGAGGAAAGCTGCTGCGCAGGCGGCGGTGCGGATCCCCCGGCGGCGCAGTCCGGTGGTCTTTGCCGCCTGTGTCAGCCGTTCTGAGGAGCTGTGCTCCCAGGGCGCAGCCTCCGCAATGTAAGCATCGTCGATATGGTTCAGGGCCTCAAACAGCTCTTCTTTTGATTTTTCGTTGCTCATACTATGAAGTATCCCCTTTCATCCAGATATGTTTTCAACTGTTGCCTTGTCCGGGACAAAAGCATGGTAACGGCTGCCGGAGTGCGGCTGTATGCAGCGGCGATATTTTTCACGGAATCGCAGTACCAGTACCGACGGACAAAGCACCGGCGCGTCTCAGGAGGCAGACCGGCCAGAAAATTGTCTATCTCCTTTGCCAGCTCTTTTCTGTCGATCTCCTGCTCGACGGTTTCCTTTCCGGATATACATTCCTCCAGCTCTTCCAGTACCAGAGCCGTTTCGCCGCCGCCCCGCTTTTGAGCGTGGAACTGCTTGTAGCGGTTGAATGCAAGGTTCCGCGTAAGCTTGCCCAGAAAAGCGGAAAGCAGCGAGGGCCTGTGGGGCGGAATGGCTTCCCAGGCCCGAAGCCAGGTATCGTTGACACATTCCTCGGCGTCCTCCGCATTCCCCAGAATATTTATGGCAACAGTATTGCAGTACCGGCCGTACTTTTCAGCGGTGGCGGGGATGGCGGCCTCGTCCCTGTTCCAGTACAGCTCTATGATAGCGTTGTCTTTCATGGAAATATCCTCCTCCATCTATATACACAACTTTTTTGAGCTAATCTAACATGGGTGTTACCAAAACGGGTAGCGGTTCGCCTTTTGCCAAAATGAGTACATTTTGAGAGCCTCCGGTACCGAAGGAGGGGTTACATATGGAAAATAAAGCGAAAGGTAAGCACTATCCGGCAGACCGGAAGAAATGAAAGACATCAAAAAAAGCAACCGCCCTGACCAAAGTCAGGTTGATTCATAAAATATACTATCACTTATCAGCGTTTCCGTCAACTTTTTTCGGCTCCGTCATTACAATGACATATGCGGAGCAGAAGATTTCCTTGCAGAATGCCTGGCAGTCTGCTACAATGAAACTTGAGCATCCGGGGACAGCAGCGGGGATAAGCAGCGGTGTGCCGCCGTGGAGGAGGGCGCTTTGGGCGAGATCATGAAAGCTGATCATTCTAAAAGAAGAATAATAACATTAAGCAATTTCGTGTTTTTGCTTCTGCTGTCTGCCTATATGGGGGTCACGCTGTTTCTTTTTCACCGGCAGACTGTCAATTACGGGGGAGGTTATACCTCAGATGTTCAGGCGTATATTTTGGAGATGCAGGGTTTAGAGAGCGGCTATGATTTCCCCTATCCCATTTTATTCTGGACAGGCAGGCTGTTTCTGCCGTTTACCTCGCCTCAGCACGCTATGGCAATTGCAATAACGCTTTTGAACGGGTTGACCCCCGTTGCCCTGAAGTATTATTTTGACAAATATCTGACAGCTTCAGGGAGGACCGGAGAAGGGGCAAAGCTCCTGTCAAGTGTCCTGGCCTTTACATTAGTTCTGGTCTCTATGTTGTATCCGCTTACTTATCTGGGACGCTATCATGAGATCGGACAGGGATTTTTATACCGTTACTTAGGTGTTTTTACACCTAATCCGTATCACAATGCCACATATCTGGCGGCCCGGCCGTTTTCGGTGGTGGCCTTTTTCTCTTTTGCCGAGATACTGAAATTTTATGAGAAGGAGGATAAATGGTATCATCCTCAATATTTAGTGTTTTCAGTCTCTCTGCTTCTTGCCACTCTGACAAAGCCAAGCTTTTCTCTTGTACTGGTATGTGTGGCCGGCTGTATCATGCTGTGGCGGCTGGTTTCCCATCGATTAGAAGGGTGGAAAGCCTTTTTTCAGATGGGAATCTGGTTCATCCCCACGCTGCTTGCATTACTTTATCAGTTCGGGGATGTTTTTCAGCCCGGAAAGATCTCCGGGGAAGGAATCGGGATCGGCTTTTTGACCGCCTGGCGTACAGCTACGGATAATATTTTCCTCTCCGTGTTTCTGGGGATGGCGTTCCCGCTCAGCGTTCTGTTGTTTAGCCTGCTGCATAGAGAAATACCGAAAATACTTTGCTTTTCCTGGCAATTTTTTTTAGGAGCCGCAGGTACGCTGGCGGTTTTATATGAAAAGGGCTATCGGCTGCCTCATATGAATTTTGCGTGGGGCTATATGTATGGTTTGTTTTTCTCCTATGCTGTCAGTCTGCTTGTCCTTGCGGGAAATACCTTCAAAAAGAAGCAGCCCCTGTGGCAGCTGGGGATCCAATGGGGGATGTATGGCCTGCATTTGATCTGCGGTCTGGACTATTATCGTGTGCTGCTTCAGGGAGGATTATTCCATTGAAGTCAAACAACGCATTGGGGGAAGAAAAGGAAACGGTCATGGAGAAGGTTAAAACCAAGTGCAGAAAAGGGTGGATGATGCTTGAAGCGGCAGCGGCACGGATCGACAGAGCTCCTCTGTGGTGGCTTGGGTTTCTGCTGGCAGCGCTGGTGTTCCTGCCCTATGCGATATTGAAAGAGGGCAGTGTATTTCCGGTACACGATCAGCTGGATGAGACCATCATGACTTATGTGCTGAATGCCAGGCATCTGATGGAGCGGACAAAGGAATTTCCGGAATTACTGGGAGGACTGCCTGTCAGCGGATTCCAGCCGTCAGCGGTGCTGTTCATTCCGTTATATGCGTTACTGCCGGCCTTTGCCGCCTTCGTGGTACAATACCTGGTCGTTTTTTGCGCAGGCTTCTTTGGGATGTATCTGTGCGTGAAGGAGCTGCTGGAGAGCAGTATTTTGGCGGCAGTCACGGCAGGACTGTTCAGCCTGCTGCCGTTTATGCCGGTCTACGGTCTGTCGGTTGCAGGCGTGCCGCTTTTGTTATGGTGCTTTATATGTCTGTATCGACAAAAACACATTTTTCTCAGCTTCCTGTCGATCACATTTTTTGGACTTACCACACATCTTGTACTGATCGGGTATGTGGTATTGGGATTCTGGGGGCTGGCGCTTCTGCGGCAGCTGCTTCAGAAACGCAGGAACATCTGGCTGTGGCTGGGATTTGGCTGGCTGACGGCGATCTATATCCTGGTAAACCGCAGTCTCTTTCTTGAACTTATCTTAGGAAAAGCCGATTACATCAGTCACCGGGAGGAGCTGGTGAATGGCGCGACGCCTTTCTGGAGCACGCTGCGGGAGGTTTTTTTAAACAGCGCCCAGCACGCCCAGTCTTTTCACAGAGCGCTGATCCTGCCTGTTATTGTTTTTTTGGTTGTCGGCGGTTTTCTTTATAAGAGAATGCAGGAGTACCGGAAAAAGCGTTATAAAATGGCGTTAGCCGGGGCGGCAGTGCTTGTGGGGATCGCGGTTCTGTATGCGCTCTGCAAGTGGGCTCCGGTGGTGGAATTTAAGAACAGCTGCAGCGGATTTCTCCGTTATTTTCAAATGGAGCGTTTTTATTGGGTCTACCCGGCAGGCTGGTATCTTGAGTTTGCAATCTGCTTTTCCCTGTGGTGGAGCAGCCGGTGGCTGACCGTGAA
Organism: Bacillota bacterium; assembly: GCA_023663285.1. GTDB lineage: Bacteria > Bacillota > Clostridia > Lachnospirales > Lachnospiraceae > Acetatifactor. The sequence goes on along the minus strand of JAMPHT010000027.1, from coordinate 20,681 downwards.
GATTCTGGCGCTGGGGATCATATTGCTGCCCACGATGCAGGAAGTGAAGGTGAATTCTTACTTCTACATGAGCGTAAACCAGATAAATAACGGTTCCGGCATTACAGGCTATATTTCATGGGAAAGCTTTTATGCAGAGGATTTGATGCAGGAGCTGGAAAACGCCATCGGAAGAGACAGATCCTCTTACCGGGTGGCTCATCTGGGTATGAGTCCCGCTCCTGCTCTGATGCACGGGTTCTATACAGTGGACGGCTATTCTAACAATTATCCGCTGGAATACAAGCATCGTTTTCGCAGGGTGATAGAAAAGGAATTGGCAAAAAGTCCTGAAACGGCGGTATATTTTGATTCCTGGGGCAGCCGCTGCTATCTTTTTAATGCGGCGTCAGGAAACGTGTGGATGCTGGGGAAGGACAAAGAGATCGTCTATGAAGACCTGGAATTGGATATAGAAGCCTTGAAGGACCTAGGATGCGAGTATATATTCTCCTGCGGCAGGATAACGGATGAAGCTCTGGCAGGGGGGGTGGAAGAAATGGGATATTTTGAGACAGAAACGGGATATTGGGGCGTGTGGTTATACCGACTTTTATAAGAGTCGATCCGGACTGCAAATGATAAGGGAGGATCAGGAAAGATGCTGCAGATATTGAAAGCACATAGAAGGTTGATGATACAGGCGGCGATCTTTGCAGCTTTTCCGCTGGTCTGCGCTGTACTTTATTGTCTGAAGGACGGACATACGATAAATGATATCTATCTTCCCGTGTCTTACTGGAATGATGAGCTTATCTATTATAAGCAGGTGGAGGCCGTGGTAAACTGCGGTCTGCCTCAGGGGTGGTTTGGGTTTCAGGAGGCTCATGCAAACGTGTATCCTTTTGCAGCCTGGAGTCCCACGATATTGATACCCTGGGTGGTATGGGGAAAGCTGTTCGGCTGGAATCTGTTGTCCCCGGTATATGCCAATATCGTGTACAGCATGGCGTCTATGGGGCTGTTTGCCGTTCTGGTAAAGCCCTCTGTAAAGCAAAGCGTATTTCTGCTGGGGCTGACGGCTGCATTTATGCCCTATACGAGATATCTGCTGTGCGGTATGCCGGAATCCTTATTTCTGGCGGCTGGGATCGTCTTTGCGGCGTTGACGGTCAGTTATATCCGGGAGGAGAGGCGGTGGAAGCTGGTTTTGCTGTTTTTGCTGTCGGTGTTGGTCACTATTGCCCGCCCCTATCTGGGACTGTTGTTTCTGATCCCCGTATGGTTTGCCGTTAGAAAGAGTCGGTGGAAGGGGCTCCTTTTCTCCTGTGTGATCATAGCGGGAACAGCGGGCGCATATGTGCTTGTGACGAGGCTGTGCTGCGCCCCTTATCTGGAAAGTATTGTGAAGGCTTCCTGGCTGGGTATTTTCTTCACGGACGGGCCTGTCGCCGGGATTCGTTATGTGTTTGATACATTGCTGGACAGGTTTACCGCTTTATACCGGGATCATCTGAAGCCGGCTGTAAAATTCGGTCTGTTTTCGGGCAGCCTTTATGGGGTCGTGGGGCTTACGGCGCTGATCCTGCTCATCCGGTTTTTATGGGCGTGGAGAAAAGGGAAAGATAAGGACATGAGAATATTGGCGTTGTTCCAGTTCCTGATGACGGCAGGAATGGTACTGGCGGTGTTTCTGTTTTATAAAATGGGAGAGGGCTCCAAGCATCTCATGCTTTTTATTTTGATGAGTCTGGTCTGGATCGCGCTGACGGATGAGAAATATTGTCTGATGAAAGGAGCTGCGGCCTTTCTGTGTCTGTATTTTTTTGTTATAAAGGCGTTCATACCCTATGACTGGCAGGCGGCCTATGACGCCGTCGGCATGAGGGAGGAAGCCAGGCTGCTGGAGGCGCAGCTTGACGCAAATATGGAAAGAAGCGCCCCGGAGGGCTTTTCCGAGCCGGAGGAATACCGATATGCTAATACTGTCATCTGGCTTGCCTCCGATATCATAGAGGGGGAAAGTATTCCCGCCACCTGGGGATTGCTTTATATGATACCGGAAGGCTACGGGATCAACTTCTGCACCCAGGTCTATGCCCTGGAGCATTTTGACGAACTGCGTTCAGGATATATTGCAGTGCTGCCGGGCGGACAGGTGGAGGAAAGGATCCTGCAGGCGGGGGGGCAGGGTTGATAGCCGCAACGGAGCATATGAATGTGTACAGACGCGACTGGTGACATTTTTGAGCATATTTCGTGACATATGGGAAACAATTTTTTGTATTATGCCGAAATAAAAAAGGGGTATAAATATGAAGATTGCCATATGTGACGACGAAAAGGAGATATGCGGTCAGCTGAAGCGGATGGTGTTGAAGCAGAGGGCTGACTGCGAGGTGTGTCTGTTTGATTCGGGAAAGCAGCTGCTGCAGTCCAGGCAGCGCTTTTCTATTATTCTCATGGATATTCAGATGGAGGGAATGAGCGGGATCGAGACGGCGAAGGCGCTGCGTATGAAGGATGAAAATGTGGTGCTCATCTTTGTGACGGCGCTGAAGGAGTATGTGTTTGACGCCTTTGATGTGTCCGCGTTCCACTATCTTTTAAAGCCCGTGTCCGGGGAGAAGTTCCAAAGGGTCTTTGAGAGCGCCTGCCGGGAGGCTAAGAGGCGGGAGCAGGAAGCGGAGGAGCAGATCTTCTTCCGCACCAGGACCCGCAGCTTTACTTTGCTGAAAAGGGATATTTTATATGTGGAGAGCAGAGGGCGGAAGGTGGACATCCATACGGTAAAGGACTGTGTCACGGTCTATGGGACCATGAACGGGATGCAGGAGCAGCTGGGCGGCAATTTTTACAGATGCCACAGGGGCTATCTGGTGAACCTGGCCCATGTGGCGGAATATGAGCCTGACAAGATCCTGTTGGGAAGCGGAGAAACGGTTTTTATGGCACGGGATAAGTACGGGGAGTTTGTAAAGGCATATATGCGTTTCCTGGAACGGGGAGGAATCGTCCATGGCTGATGGGATGCTTATGGCCCTGGATGTAGTGGTCTTTGTGCTTTGGGGCTGGTGTCTGTACCGCTTCTGCGGCGGTTTTCTGACCCTGAAGGCGTGGGGAGGCAGGCGGGGCGAGGACGCCGGGGCAAAGGAAGCAGGGAGAAAGGCTGCCGGAGACGGGAGCCTGGAGTCAGGCCGGGTAAAATTTCTCAGGAACGGTTGGCCCATATGGTGTTTCTGGGTGGTGTGGAAGGAGCTGTTCACGCTGCTGGTGGAGACGGATCTCGACACTGTCCATTCGCTGATAAGGACGGCTTTGACTTATGGCGTTTTGCTTCTTTTTTTACGGATATTTTATCAGGGCAGGCGCGGGACGCTGCTCTTTTCCTTTGTGACCTTTACCGCAGTCAGTGAGATCAGCAGGTTTCTGGCCCATGCCGCATCGCTTCTGGGAAACGGGATGTATGATGCGGGAGTCTGGCTGTTTGAGAAAGGTGTCATGAGTGCGGAGACGTATCTGCTGCTGGCTGAGATATATTTCTTCCTGATCCAGGTATTTATGAACGTGGTGTTCCTGGTATCTTTAAGAGGAACGCTGCGCCGGGTGAGCAGTGCGTTTCAGGGTGAGGTCAGGGGCTTTGACAGGGCGGAGCTTAAGTTTCTTCTCCTGCCCGGCTGTATTGCAGGAATGTTCTGCACGCTGCTTCGGGTGATCCTGGTGACTGTGGAGGAGCAGATCCCCAGCTCCCTCTATGACAAGTATCCGCTGCTGGTGGGGGTAGTGCCGGTCCTGCTGGTGCTGTGTCTCTGTTCTGTTGTTTACAGTGTACGGTGGTTTTGCGAGCTGAAAAGCCTGCACGAGGAGAAAAACAGGAACATGATCCTGGGGCAGCAGTTGGAAAGCATGGAGGAGCATCTTCGGGAGACGGAGCGGGTCTATGCCGGCGTCCGTGCCATGAAGCATGATATGAAGAACCAGCTGGCAGTAGTGGCGGAGCTGGCGGAACGACCTGATGCCAGGCGGCCTGACGCCCGGCTGAGGCTGCAGGGCTATCTGGCCCAGCTGAATCAAACCTTAAGTGAGCTGGACTTTCCCTGTCGTACCGGCAGTGCGGCAGTGGATACGCTGGTGGGCATCAAATATCATGAAATGCGGGAGCGGATCCCAGGCATTTCCTTCCGGGCGGAGGATCTGCTGGTGCCGCCGGATCTGAAGGTCAGCCCCATGGACTTGAGCCTGATACTGGGAAACGCTCTGGACAATGCCATGGAGGCCTGTGAGAGAATCACGAGGGCGGGATCGTCCCCTGCGGGAGAGGCGGAAAATCTGTGGATCTGTGCAGGAACGGGGATGCGGGGGAATTGTTTTCTGCTGGAGATCGCCAACAGCTTTGACGGAAAGCTGAAGCACTCCGCCGGGCAGGAATTTCCGGAGACTTTAAAGGAGGAGGACAGCCTTCACGGCATCGGTCTGCAGAGCATCAAATCTGCAGCGATGAAATATCAGGGCGGCGTGGACTGGAAAGCGGAGGAGGGGGTCTTTACGCTGACGGTGATGCTAAGGCCGGAAAAAGGTTTGTGACAATTAGAAAGGGTTTGATGACAAAAAGCAAAGATCCATCTGTCATATTGCCGATTTCTTTATATAGCAGAAGAGCGGAGTGGGGTGATCCGCCTTTGCGGAGGAGAAGATCCTGTGGAGATCGTATGTGGAAACGAACCTGCTGGATGTTCTATGGTATGAGAAAGAGGTGAGTGCGGATGGATCTATATAGTTTGGGCAGTTATTATCAGACTGTGGCTTCCGGCGGTCTTTCGGGCAGCTATCTGTCGGGGCTTTCGGCGGGCGGCGGTCTTTCGGGCAGCTATCTGTCGGGGCTGGCAGCGGGCGGCGGTCTTTCGGGCAGCTATTTGACCGGGATGCTGACGGGAAGTATGGGGGCTTTGTCTCCCCTTGCACCTGTATATGCAAAATTTACGGATGCGCTGCAAAAGACACTGAGCGAGAGACAGACCTTTCGGCAGGGTCAGGATGTGGTGCTTAGCTTTCCACCAAAGGCGGATGTGGATTACAAGGTAGACGAGAGCAAGGATCGGGCGGATATGTCTCCGGAAGAGTACAAAAAGTATATTTGCGGTAAAATTTCCGCCCTGCCGGTCAGCGCCAGCTGCCGGGCCAATTGCAGCGGTATGCTTGTGCTGAAGGATGAGGCTTTTGTCAATATGCAAAAGGACCCGTCCTATGAAAAAGAAGTGTTGAGCGGGCTACAAAAGGACTTTCAGGCGCAGTATTCCTGTTATGCGCCGAAATTCGGCCTCAGGGTCATCGGGGGCAGCGCCGGAGCAAGCTACAGAGAAGGAATGACGCCTGTGGGCAGTTCGACAGCTTCCGACGCTTCCGGCGCGAAAAAGAGCCGCATGGAAGAGTGGCAGGAACGGACACAGCTACAGACACAGTTGGGGAGGCGTGGAAGCCTGACAGACAGGCTTGCATCTAATCGGGCAGCCAGGCTTCAGGAGCGCATGGCGTTAAGACAGGAGGAATCCATATGAGAGTTACCACGGGAATGATAAATAAGCACGGCGGCGGGCCGATTTCCAGCAGGAAATCTCTGCTCAGCTATATACAGTCCGGCAGGACGGGAGGAAGCTCCCGGCTCAGCGCCCTGATGGCCAAAGGCGGGAGCGGGAGCAGCACAAAGACCAACAGCCTGGCCAGCGTCGCGGCATCAGGGTACGCTAAAAGCGGTTATGAAAAGCTGGAAAATGCTGCGGATTCTCTGGAAAAGCAGGCAGGTATCCTGGGAGAAAAGGCGGACCAGGGGAAAGCGTCTGCGTCGGATGTGGCGAGCCTGCTGTCAGATTATAACAGTACCCTGAAAAATTTGTATCAATGCGACGGCTCCCTGAACAATCTCTACCGGCAGACCTTAAGGCAGGCTGCCACGGACAACATGGATATCCTGCGGGAGATCGGCATCAGCTACGGAACAGACGGATCTTTGAGCCTGAATCGGACGCAGTTTGAAAAGGCGGACGCGGAGACGGTAAAGGCGGCATTAGGAAGCGGCGCAGGCTTTACGAAGCGGCTTGGCATTGTTGCCGCCAGGGTCTCGGACAGCGCTGCGGCCAACAGCCGGTCTGCGTCCAGCCGGTACAATGCGGGCGGAGATGTGAGCAGCTCTTATTTCAGCAGATATAATTTTCTTGGTTAAAAAAGCCGATAAAATAAATATGAGGTGTCCCCTTGAAGCCAGACTTTACTAGCGGGGTCTTTGATTAGCGGGCAGACCGCCTGCGGCAGCAGAGGATGAAGCGCATGAGAGAGTCTGAAGCAGTATGCAGAGGTGGAGCGCATGAGAGAAACATGAAACAGGAGGAGCGGAAGAGTGCAGCTGGGAATTTATGACACAGGAATGGATTCCGCAGGAAGCAGGAGGGCTTCCACGATCAGAGGCGGGCGTCTTTCAGGGAAGAACTACGCAGACGCAGCGCAAAACAGTATATGGACGCAGGTGAGCAGCCGGATACAGGAGCTTGCCCATGAGACGGAGAAGGAGACAAGGAAACCGGAGGCGGCGCAGACGGTGCAGAACCTTCAGGTCACCGGGGCAGGGGAAGAGGAATCCGGGGCTGCAGAAAAGGCGGAAAGCGGAAAGCGCTCGGAGGCTTCCAAGATCTATGAGGCGGCCACAGCCGGGAAGTCAAATCCCATCAGCAGTTTTCGGGCAGCGTCTAAGGTGCCCTACGGGTATCTGGCGAAGGATGGCGTCATCACCTACAACGGCGTTACTTTCGTCTGCGATGAGAAAACCAACAGTATCTGCCTGGGAAATATGGAGGATAAAAGCCAGGTGATCACGGTGGCGCTCTCCGGCGGGGGTCATCTGAAGGTAAACCGCAATAATATCGGGGACCTGTCAAAGGCGGTGGGAATGTTTTCGCCGGAGGATCTGAACCTGATCATGCGGGCCATTGCCCAGGATACCAAGATCCAGTCTGTCAAGAGGGAGATCGACGACATGGAGAACAGTATCGGCAGTGCGGAAAACGCAATATCGGGAGAAGCGGTATCGGAGGAAGCTCCGTCAGAGGAACCGGTGTCAGACAACACTATCTCAGGAGAAGAAAAAAAGGGAGATCGGTAATGAAGAGAATGATCGGAATATTCATTCTGCTGTTTACCTGCGGGCTGACCGGCTGCGGCAGGAATGCTCAGACCTCTGATTTGAAAATAGTACCCTGTGAGGCCGTAGATATTGCAGAGGACGATTTTTACACGGCGGCTTTTTCCGACAACGTCATATCGGTAAAGCCCGTGGGAAGCGAGCAGGCCAAGCTTGAGATCCCGATAGCGTATGACGCTTATCAGGTTTATATTGATATGTTCGATGGGGATCATGGGAGTATTTTGTATTGCAGCTCTCCCGCCGCAGGCCAGATGAACAAGCTGCTATATTATACAGAAAGCGGATGGGACTCTTATACGGAAAAGGATATAAGCAGCCAGATCGACGGTTATCCCGGCAGCCTCACCATGAGCTCCCCGCGGGAAGGATATATAGGGGTAGAACTTCGCAGCGACGCTTATCTTTACCGCACGGACGATGCCGGACAGACCTGGACGCCCTTCACGGTGGACGACCAGGTGGAGAACTGTAACGGTTACGCGCCTGTATTCAGCGGAGAAAAAGCCTGCCTGCTCCTGGATATGAAAAGCAGCGACAAGTATGTTTTTCGGCTGTACTGTTCCGAGGACGGAGGGAAAAATTGGAAGATCGGGGGAGAATTTTCCATGGATGAAAAGATAGAAAGCTATTTCATAAAGGATGAAATAATATATATTGTTGATGAAAAAGGAGATCATTGGTTCATTGAATGAGTAACATAGCGGGCGGCGGTCAAGCCGCCCGTTATTGTATGCAGCTTCGATTCTATATTTCTTTGTATTTCAGCTCCGATCTTTGAGCTCGGCTCCCGGCGTCCAGCCGTCCAGCACTTTCTCCATAGTATATTCCGCGGCTTCCGCATCCGTCAGCTGGCAGGAGAAATCCGCCCGTGTCTCAGGGCTTGCGCCGGGGCCGGTGGAGCGGTATTCCCCGTAGTAGAAATGCCCGTGGGGCTTTCCCCAGTCCGCCCAGCCCGCCGGGTGGATGTGAGGGCCCATTTCACAATTTAAATATACAGTCTTTGCCCATTCCCGCCAGGGCCGTCCCAGCATGACTGTGCCGGGAGGACAGTCGCTTTCCAGCCTGCAGCCTTGGAATACATAGCCATAGGGCTGACTTTCCGGTGTGGAGGCAGCGGTAATATAGCCGTGGATGGGAGCGGCCTGCGGCTGCGTGGAGCGGTTATCCGGCGATGCGCTTTCAGGCTCCGGCAGCTTGGAGAAGAGGACGCAGTCCTCAAACCAGGCAATTCCGCCTCCGAAGATGAAGTCCACATCTCCCTGGATCAGGCAGCCTCGGAAGCAGTGGCGTCCCATGATCCTGGGCCTGTCTGCGCCGGGACCCTTAAAGCCCCCCGGTATTGCCTCCTTTAAAGGAAGCGGGGCGGTGAAGAGAGTATCCTGGCTTCCGGACAGGCGGCAGTCCTCAAAATATATCCTGTCCCCGTCCACATACAGGGCCAGCGCCTGCCCGGCATCCCGGCCATAGCCTGCGTCATTCTGAAAGGTCAGATGCTTTGCGGTAAAGTCATGGGTATCGATTCTGACCGAAGCTGTGCGGAAGGTGCCCCGCTTATCGCCCTCCGGCATATGATCAAAGGCGCCGTCCCCCCAGACCAGCACAGCGTCGTCTCTGCTTTCACCCTCTCCCAGCATGGTCAGATTGGGCCTGGTGACGACCAGCTTTTCCCGATAGATACCGGGACCAATATGAATGACCGCCGGGGCAATGTCAGAATGAGGAGCGGGATAAGTCTTTTCCTGCTCCTGTACCTGAATGCTTTCCAGGGCGGCTGCGATCGTGGAAAAGCAGGGAGTGTGTCCCGGCATATTTACGTATAGATGAATGGTTTCTCTGTTCATAACGATCAATACCCTTCCGAAGATGCATGAATTTTACAGGAGAACGCAGCTGTAGAGCTGATATTTGCACCTATGAAAATATTGTAAGGTCCTATCAGGGCAAAGTCAATCTGAAAGTTGTGCTGGTGGCAAAAAATATAAGTGGAGCGGAAGTGTTTTCTCTGGTATAATGGAGCCAGTATCGGTACAGGAGGACGGCAATGACAGTAAAGATCTATCTGAAACAGATCGGCAGACGAAAGCAGACGGTAGCGCCTGTGGATTTTGAGTATCTGCCTGCGCCCCGCACTGTCCGGGAGCTGATAGCGCAGACGGTCACGGCGTGCGTGAAGGCTTACAATGAGCGGGCGGGCAGGGGAGATGCACGGACGAAGCCCCTTACGGAGGAACAGATAGGGGATATGGCGGATGTAGGGAAAGTAGCTTTCGGCATAAATTACGGCGGCAGGGAGCAGGATCCGAAAAAGGCGGTGGACAATGCGATGCAGTCCTTTGAGGACGGGCTGTATCGTGTGTTTGTGAACGATCGCGAACTGGCAGAGTTGGAGGAAGCACCGGATCTGCGCGACGGTGATTCGTTGACCTTTATCAGGCTTACAATGCTTAGCGGGAGGATGTATTGATATGCAGAAGCTTTCAAACGAAGAGAGAGCCAGGCTGGAGGCGCTGGCAAAGCAGTACGGCAAAAAGGCGGATGAGAAATGGCAGGCAGCGTTTAAGAGCCTTACGGAGGATCAAAGGACATTTTTAAGCACCGGCTTTCGGACTTCCGAAACCTACAGGGAACTGTCGGAGCATCTGCAAAAAGGGAAAAAGCCGTCGGAATTTTTTGAAAAGAGATGTAAATGGCTGTTTGACAGGTGCATTCTGAAGCGGCATAAGGACGGGTTTCTGTATACCGTGGACAACTGTACGGCATTTATTTTTCAGCTGGGGTGGGCCCGCAGAACCTTCCGCAGCGCAGATTATTCACTGTATGCGGATAAGCTCTGCAGCATACTGCAGGAGTTTACGAACAGCAGCCGCATGGACGTGGATTTTGCGGATTTCCTGGAAAACAACCTGTCTGAGGAGCAGGCCGCCTATAAGAGCAAAAAGCAGGGCGAGCTGAACAGCTATCTGCTGGCCTATGAGATCGACAGGGGAAACGGACGGGTGATAAATTATGTGAAGAGGGCTCTGGAAAGCGGCAGCGACACGGCGGTAAGCTATTCCCTGCTGACAGGGGTATTTCTGTGTAAAAATACCGGGCTGTATGACGCCGTCTGCAGGCTTCTGCTGGCGGCGAGACTTCAGGAGGGACTGCGTCAGGCTATCTGTGAAAACAGTGACGGCGGTCGTATCGAGCCCTTTATCAGGATATTAAAGACCATTCGAGACAATGATTTGATCCGCTATTCCTCCGTGAAAAGGGCGGTGGGGTGCTTTGCGGGCCTGATGACGGAAGAAACCAGGGATCTGGAGCGGATAAGCGGGAAAACGCTGGATATCATGGTGGATTGTCTGGAAAGCGGGGAATGTATTGATGGATATCTGCAGACAGAGGATTCCATGAGGATCTATATGGCGCTTTGGGCCGCCTCCTGCCGTGAGTTCCGCAGGGCGGAGCGGAAGCTGGAGGAGATCATCGAAGGAGGCACCGCCCATCAGGCAATGACCGCGGGCATTTTCCTGAAAAATGTGGGAGGCGGCGTGCAGCAGAGACTGGCGGTAAAGGCTGTGCTGGAGCGGCATGACGAGCCGGAGGTCATGGCGGTATTTCTGCCCCAGTCGGATGATTCCAATTTCTATTATTCTCAGGGCACAGGTCAGATGATGTTCTCCGATATGTCGCTGCGTTACGACAGGCCCACCGCTGAAAGGCTGTATGCCGTCCTGAACGAAATGCTTGAAAAGCTTCCAAAGGACAGGGAGTTTGCTCCCTGCGTGTTCCCCTGGAACGCGGAGTGTCTTACAAGGTCTGATATTGTAAAGCGGCTGTGTGTGATTGCTTCCGATCTTGACGATATGCAGAAAATCGACGAAGCCTGTGTGAAAATCCCCCTGATAAAGGGCGGTTACTATTATGGAAACGGCAGGGTCAGGCAGATAAGGATGCTGCTTCGGCGTCCCCGGACGCAGGTGCAGCTTGACGCCCTTGTATCCCTGGCCTGTGATAAGGAGGAGTACACAAGGAAAGAGGTCTTTGAGATTCTGAACACCTGCAGTCTGCAGGAAAGGCATTTCAGGATGCTGGAGGATATGCTGAAATACAAGGCGGCAGATATGCGCCGGAAGCTGATAGAGATACTGCTTCGTCAGCCGGAGGAACAGCTTTTTCAATGTGTCGGAAGGCTTTGCAGCGACAAAAAGGAAGAAAAGCGCACGGCGGGCCTGGATATGATCATCAGCATAAACGAAAGCGATACGGGGGCTGAGCGCAAAGCCCGTTACGCAGCGCTTGGGAGTCTCATTCAGAACCCTGCTTCCCCGGAAAAAATATTGCTGGAGCGCCTATACGGCTCCGGGAAACAAAAGGAAGAGCCTGCGCTGTACAGTGAAGCAGATGATTTTGTACCCCAGGTGGATGAAAAATTTATCGGGGAATGCAAGGCGGAATTCGTAAGATTATTTCCGGCCACAAAATGCTTCGGCAATAGACCCCTCAGGCAGAAGGCCGGGCTTCATGAGATACTGGAGGCACTGGACAGGCTGATAGAGGAGCATAAAAACGACGAGTATATCGACGCCCGCACCGGGGAACCCCGCCTGCTTGCGGGAGGTACCGGTTACAGCAGTCTTGAGGTAAGGGAGAAGGACGGTACCAGGCATATTGCTTTTCCCAAGCTTTGGGACGGATTTTATAAGACCCGGATCCACAGCGAAGAACTGCTTTTGAAGCTTGACGTCTGTTTGGAAATCAGCCGTAATTGCTTATCCCGAACGGAGCGGAATGTGCTTGGAGAGGAGCTTGCGGAGCGGCACAGCTATATGCATCCTTCCCAAATAAACCGCATCATAAGATATTTCAGAGGCCAATATCTGAAAAATATTGATTTGTGCCCTGCCGCCTGCGCCCTGGGGTATTATCTTGCCTGTGAAGCCGATGCAGGGGAGCTTTACGATTTTGTGGATTCCCCCTATAGCCATGAGAAAACCGTTACATTTTATTTTGACGGCCAAAAGCAGATATTTCAGGATGTGTATGAAAAAGAGCTTGTCACGGCGGTGGCAGATGAAAAGCTGAGAGCGCTCTTACTGCCGCTCCATGGGATCTCAGGAAGCTTCGGGGAGCATTACCGGGATGCGTTTTCGATAAAATATATGCTGGCAAAGCGGTTCGGCTTCTTTGACGTTCCCGACGAGGAAAGGTATTCTGTTCAGGCAAGGAGGGTATACGTCCCGTTTACTGCTTCTTCCCTTATCCTGGCGGCATACAAGGGGATAGTAAGCCAGGGATTCCTGTACAAAATGCTTCTGGAGAGGGTCCTGCCGGATGCGCTGGAGGGCTTGTCCCAGCTCATATCTTATCTAAAATCCGGTGAAGCAAAGGCCAGTTCCAGATTCAGTAATTACCGAAGCGGCGAAGCCTTTATAGGCGGGCTTCTGGAGGTGAAGGGCTCATTTAATCTGTCGGAATATGAATTTACGGAGGAGGACAATAAAAAGCTGGAGTTTGCGGCTCAGATCGGGCAGAGGCTGATAGATACCGTGCTGAAAACAGAGCTCGTCCGGGGGGATTCCGAGACCCGCTATTCCCGCCATATAAGCAGTTTGAAGCGCATATACGGCGCGGAGAATTTTGTGAAGGTGCTTGCGGCGCTGGGGAAAGACACATTGGAACGCTCCACCTGGCTGTATACCGTCAACGGCGCTTCCAAAAAGCAGAGCCTGAGCTATCTGCTGGGGATCTGTGTTCCGGATGTCGGTGATGACGGGGAAAAATTAAAAGGGCTGATCTCCGGCACAGATATCACGGAGAGCCGTCTTGTGGAAGCGGCGCTGTTTTCCCATGGCTGGATCCCCGTTGTGGAGGAATACTTAGGATGGGAGGGCTTCCAGTCCGCGTGCTATTACTTTATTGCCCACATGAACGAGTCCCTGGATGAGAGGACCCAGGCGGTCATTGCCAGGTATTCGCCGATCTCGGCGGAGGATCTTAATGTGGGAGCCTTTGATATAAACTGGTTTCGGGATGCGCTGCAGACCATAGGAGAGAACCGTTTCGATAAAATTTATAAGGCGGCAAAATATATCTCAAGCGGCGCTAAGCACACCAGGGCCAGAAAGTATGCGGACGCGGTCATGGGCAGGCTTTCCGTGGAGGAGGCGGTGAAGAATATCACCGAAAAGAGGAATAAGGATACCCTGATGGCATACGCTCTGATCCCTCTTGTCGATGAAAACGATATGGTGGAGCGGTATCTGTTTATTCAGGAGTTCAAAAAGCAGAGCAGGCAGTTCGGCGCACAGAGAAGGGTGAGCGAGACCGCGGCGGCAGACTGCGCCTTGCAGAACCTTTCCAAAAATGCGGGATTTTCCGATGTGGAGCGGCTTACCCTCCGAATGGAGGCGAAGCTCTTTGAGAATATCCGGCATCTGCTGGAATGGAAGGACCTTGACGAGATCCGCCTGAAGCTGGAGATCGGCGAAAACGGCAGCGCGGAGATCAAATGCGAAAAGGACGGCAGACCGCTGAAGGCAGTTCCCGCCAAATATAAGAAAAATGAGCTGGTGACAGAGCTTGCGGAGAAAAAGAAGCTGCTCAACGAGCAGTACCGCAGAACCTGCCGAATGCTTGAGGAGGCAATGGAAGGCGGGATCGGGTTCACCCAAGGAGAGCTGAACCTGCTCTGTACCAATCCCACGGTGAGGCCCGTTATCACAAGACTGGTATACAAGTCAGAGGGCAGGCTTGGATTTCTGCAGGGGAACAGGCTGGTCGATCATGCAGGCGCGGCAGAGGAGATCACGGAGCAGACGGTGCTGAAGGTGGCGCATCCCTTTGATATTTACCGGGACGGCCACTGGCATGAGTATCAGAAATATCTGTTTGACAATGAGATCAGCCAGCCCTTTAAGCAGGTATTCCGGGAGCTGTACATCAAGACGACGGAGGAAGAGCAGGCATTCCGCTCCACCCGCTATGCGGGAAATCAGATACAGCCCCAAAAGACAAAGGCCTGCCTGAAAGCCCGCCGCTGGGTCTGCGATATTGATGCGGGCCTGCAGAAGGTCTATTATAAGGAGAACATCATTGCGTCCATATACGCCCTTGCGGACTGGTTTTCACCCTCGGATATAGAGGCTCCCACCTTAGAATGGGTGGAGTTTTTTGACCGGAAAACGGGCAGGGCAATGCGCATTGAGGACGTCCCGGATATTATTTTCTCAGAGGTGATGCGGGATGTGGACCTGGCGGTGAGCGTTGCCCATGCAGGCGGGGTGGATCCGGAGGCAAGCCATTCCACCATCGAGATGCGTCGGGCGATCGTTGCGTTTACCCTGCCGCTGTTCAAGCTTAAAAATGTGCGGCTGGAGGGCTCCCATGCGTTCATTTCCGGGGAGCGGGCGGACTATGCCATCCATTTGGGCAGCGGAGTGGTGCATCTCCAGGGAGGACCCATGGTGAACGTGCTGCCGGTCCACTCCCAGCACCGGGGAAAGCTGTTCCTGCCCTTTGTGGACGACGATCCTAAGACCGCCCAGATCATTTCGGAAATACTGCTGTTTGCCGAGGATAAAAAAATCAAGGACCCTTTTATTTTGAAGCAGTTGTAATTGAATTCATTTTCTGTTACAATATACTGTGGCTGCCTGTTGTAAGGCTGCGGAAAGGTGTGAGATCACGTGAAGATCATAGATAAGATTTTTGGTACACACAGCGAGAGAGAGCTGAAGAGGATCGAGCCTCTGGCAGATAAGATCGACGAGCTGCGCCCTGGGATGCAGGCGCTGTCCGACGAGGAGCTGAGGGCAAAGACAGATGAATACAAAAAGCGGCTGGGTGAGGGAGAGACCCTGGACGACCTGCTTCCGGAAGCCTTTGCAACGGTGCGGGAGGCCGCAAGGCGGGTCTTGAATATGGAGCATTACCGGGTGCAGATGATCGGCGGCATCGTCATGCACCAGGGGCGTATCGCGGAGATGCGTACCGGTGAGGGAAAGACCCTGGTGGCTACCGCACCGGCTTACCTGAACGCTCTGGAGGGAAAGGGCGTCCATGTGGTCACCGTCAACGATTACCTGGCAAAGCGCGACGCAGAGTGGATGGGACAGATACATGAGTTCCTGGGGCTGTCCGTGGGCGTGGTCTTGAACAGCATGACCAGCGAGGAACGGCAGAAGGCTTATAACTGTGACATCACCTATGTGACCAACAACGAGCTGGGGTTTGATTATCTGCGCGACAATATGGTGATCTACAAGGAGCAGCTGGTTTTGAGAGACCTGCATTTCTGCATCATCGACGAGGTGGACTCGGTGCTCATCGACGAGGCCAGGACTCCGCTGATCATTTCGGGACAGAGCGGCAAGTCCACCGCACTGTATGAGATGTGCGATCTGCTTGCCCGCCGTATGAAGCGGGGCGAGGATATGCAGCAGCTCACAAAGATGGACGCGATCATGGGCGTGGTGCAGGAGGAGACGGGAGACTTTATCGTAAATGAGAAGGATAAGGTCATCAACCTGACGGAGGCCGGGGTGAAGAAGGTGGAGGATTTCTTCCACATCGAGAACTATGCGGATCCGGAGAATCTGGAGATACAGCACACTATTATTCTGGCGCTGCGGGCCCATAACCTGATGTTCAGGGATCAGGACTATGTGGTGAAGGACGATCAGGTGCTTATCGTGGATGAATTTACGGGACGTATCATGCCGGGCCGCCGATATTCCGACGGTCTGCATCAGGCGATCGAGGCGAAGGAGCACGTGAAGGTCAAGAGAGAGAGCAAGACGCTGGCGACCATCACCTTCCAGAATTTCTTTAACCTCTTTGCCAAAAAATGCGGCATGACCGGTACGGCGCTGACCGAGGAAAAGGAGTTCCGCGAGATATACGGGATGGACGTGGTGGAGATCCCCACCAACCGCCCTGTCATTCGTAACGATATGCAGGATGCGGTATACAAGACGAGAGCGGAGAAGCTGAAGGCCATCACAGACGCCGTGGAGGAGGCTCACAAGAAAGGACAGCCGGTGCTGGTGGGCACTATCACCATCGAGGCCAGCGAGGAGTTGAGCCGCCTTTTGCAGAAGCGGGGCATCCAGCATAAGGTGCTGAATGCGAAATTCCATGAGATGGAGGCGGAGATCGTGGCGGACGCCGGTATACACGGCGCAGTGACCATCGCCACCAACATGGCGGGCCGTGGTACGGATATCAAGCTGGACGAGGAAGCCAGGGCGGCAGGAGGCTTAAAGATCATCGGCACGGAGCGGCATGAGTCAAGACGTATCGACAATCAGCTCAGAGGCCGTTCCGGACGGCAGGGAGACCCCGGTGAGTCCAAGTTCTATATTTCCCTGCAGGATGATTTGATGAGGCTCTTTGGATCGGAGCGTCTGATTGGCATATTTAACGCTCTGGGCGTGCCGGAGGGGCAGGAGATCGAGCACGGCGCATTGACCAGCGCCATAGAATCCGCTCAGAAGAAGATAGAGAACAACAACTTCGGCATTCGTAAGAACCTGCTGGAATACGACAGGGTCATGAGCGAGCAGAGGGAGATCATCTACGAGGAGCGCCGCCGGGTATTAAACGGCGAGAGTATGCGGGATTTCATCTACAAGATGATCACGGACATTGCGGAGAACTGTGTGGATATCAGCATCAACGAGGACGCGGAGGTGGAGGATTGGAGCTTCAACGAGTTGAACACTCTCCTGATCCCTACCATTCCCCTGCAGCCGGTGACGGCGGAGCGTGTGCAGAAGCCTAAGAAAAACAGCCTGAAGCAGCAGCTGAAGGAAGAGGCGGTGAAGCTCTATGAGAGCAAGGAAGCGGAATTTCCCGACGCGGAGGCGATCCGTGAGCTGGAGCGGGTGATCCTGCTGAAGGTGATCGACAGGAAGTGGATGGATCATATCGACGATATGGAGCAGCTGCGTCAGGGAATCGGCCTGCAGGCATACGGGCAGCGTGACCCCCTTGTGGAGTATAAGTCCAGCGGATACCAGATGTTTGATGAGATGATACAGAATATCAAGGAAGAGACGGTCCGCCTGCTGTTCCACATCAAGGTGGAGCAGAAGGTAGAGCGCGAGCAGGTGGCAAAGGTCACCGGCACCAACAAGGACGACAGCGGTCCCAAGGCGCCTGTAAAGCGCGGCAACGCAAAGATATATCCCAACGATCCCTGCCCCTGCGGCAGCGGCAAAAAGTATAAGCAGTGCTGTGGACGCAAAGCGTGAACTGCCGGTGGACTGTTCACATAATGAAAGATGCAGAAAGCAGGTGGTAACATGGTAGAGCTTGACCAGATGAAAACAGAGCTTCTGACCTATGAGACGCCCTTAAATGAGGTGCGGGATTCTCTGGATCTAGCAGGCAAGTCAAAGCGGATAGAGGAACTGGAAATGGAGATGGAGGCTCCCGGCTTCTGGGACGATCCTGACAGATCCAACGCCAAGATGAAAGAACTGAAGAATCTGAAAGACACCGTGGAGGAGTGCGGCGGCCTGTTCGGCCAGTACGAGGATATCCTGACGCTGATCGAGATGGGCTATGAAGAGAATGATGATTCCATGGCAGCGGAGATCCGCCAGGAGCTGAATGACTTTGTGGAAAAATTTGAAGAGCTTCGGGTGGGAACCCTCCTGTCCGGCGAATATGACAAAAATAACGCTATCCTGAAGCTGAACGCCGGAGCTGGCGGCACGGAGAGCTGCGACTGGTGCAGTATGCTGTACCGTATGTATACCAGATGGGCGGAACGCCGGGGCTTTTCCCTGGAGGTACTGGATTTTCTGGACGGAGACGAGGCGGGGATCAAGTCGGTGACCTTTCAGGTCAACGGCGTCAATGCCTACGGATACCTGAAGTCTGAGAAGGGAGTACACAGACTGGTGCGTATTTCCCCCTTCAATGCCCAGGGCAAGCGCCAGACCTCTTTTGTGTCCCTGGATGTGATGCCGGACATAGAAGAGGATGTGGATGTGGAGATCGACGAGAAGGATCTGCGCATCGACACCTATCGAAGCAGCGGTGCAGGCGGACAGCATATCAACAAGACCTCCTCCGCGATCCGTATCACCCATATTCCTACGGGAACGGTGGTACAGTGTCAGAATGAGCGCAGCCAGTTCCAGAACAGGGATAAAGCCATGCAGATGCTGCGGGCAAAGCTGTATCTCTTAAAGCAGGAGGCAAATGTGGAGAAGCTTTCCGATATCCGGGGGGAGGTAAAGGACATTGCCTGGGGCAACCAGATCCGTTCCTATGTGCTGC
Source organism: Bacillota bacterium (assembly GCA_023663285.1). Classification (GTDB taxonomy): domain Bacteria; phylum Bacillota; class Clostridia; order Lachnospirales; family Lachnospiraceae; genus Acetatifactor. Next base: position 2,236 of record JAMPHT010000027.1, on the reverse strand, counting down.
AGCCCTATAAGCTGGTGAAGGATCTGCGCACAGAGGTGGAGACGGGAAATGCGGACGCCGTGCTGGACGGGGCGCTGGACCCTTTCATCAACGGGTATCTGAAGTGGATCAATACAAAAGACGTGCAGACGATGCAGTAAAATATTCCACAGCGTTAAATGCCGCAGGACTGATCCCTGCGGCATTCATTGATTGTTTGTGCCGCCAGAGGCGGCATGACTGGAAGTGTGTGTAAAACATATTGCTCTTCGCGGGAATAGCGGACCAGCGGATCATACCTGCCTGGGATTGATCAGATCCAGATAAAACAGAGTATAAGTCATATGAATATAGGGTTCCAGCCAGAGGCTGCCTATGCCCAGCGTGAGAAGGCACAGAAGCTGAAGGGGAATGAACTTAAGCTGCAGGGAAAACAGGCGTTTGCGATTGCCTTTCATCAGGCGAAAGCTGTCCTTGAAGATTCCGGCAGCTTTTTTGTCCGGGAAATCCAGCAGAAGGAAATAATTCATGTCCAGAGCCAGGGCCACGGGAATGTAGACGCAGCAGCCTGCCCCGTAGGCAAGCAGGGTCAGCCACAGCAGAGCAGTATCGGAGGAACGCATATATTCAGCCCTGAAATACTCGCCGGGCAGGGTACAGAGATAGCTGAAGGTAAGCCTGACTACGGTAAGTATCAGGACCTGGAGCAGATTTTGCCGCCGAAATCCATAGAATACATCCGTATAGCTGCCGGGCTGTCCGCAGGCCAGCTTCAGGCACAGATAGGCGGTGCCGAAAGCGAGAAAACCGGAGAGGACCTGTCCCGCCAAAAGCCCTGCCTGAAAGATGCGGAAAGCAACGACGCTGTACCCGCCGCCGGAATAGAGAGACGCGACTGCGGATAAAAAGAAGGCAAAGCCAAATATAAAAATGACAAGACAAATAATCAGCGAAAAGAGAAAGCTTCCCAATATCAGGGTGCCGTAGTTCCCGCTCAGAGTGTCCTTTGCCTTGTCCTTTAATTCATAGGGTCTGGAATACTGATTCATTTTGATGTCCTATACTGCATAATCGGCGTTCATGCCGCTGTATTTTGCCTGGTCTGCTGTCTTTAACCCTTTCTGATAAGGATTATCCTCGTTATAATATTTGATCTGGGTCTGGGTGGTGCCGCCGGACACATATGTCCTGCCACATTCAGGGCAGATGGCTGTGTGGATGGAAACGGAAGCGGAGATCACCTTGCCGTTATCCTTCGCTGCCTTTGTGTACGCATTGGAAACGTGCTCCTGCTCATGGGCGCGAACCCGTGCTGCAGCGCTCTCCGGTGAAATGTGGGCAGCGCTCTTAAAGGAGACCATTTCGTCAGAGCCGTCCTGATATTTGCGGTTCTTACAGGTCTGGCATTCCTCCCCCGGTTTCTTTTTTTCTCCCGGCCTTCTCGGTTCCATAGAATCCTTCGGCTTCCTGGAATCCTTTGGTTCCATGGGGTCTTTTATCCCCAGAAGCTCTCTGCGCTCCTGTTCTTTTTCGTCCCTCTTTATCTCCTCCGCGGGAGTCAGGCCTGCTTTCTGCTCCTGGCTGAAAGAGACCGCAGGCGCCGCGCCTTTTTGGCCTGTATAAGCATTACTGCCGAAAGCTCCGATAGAAAGATTCATAAGCTGCCTCCTGGAATGGATTGATTCATCATTGTTGAATATTGTATTATCAGATATATCAGATTCACGGTTCCGTAGATACATCCGAAAATACTGAGGTAAAGACCCATACGGCTGTTGCCGGATAAGGGCCGGTTTTTCCTGCTGCACAGGACGGAAAAGAGGATACCCATTGCGCCCACCGGCAGAGAAAGGGGAGAACAGCTGAGGGCGCTGGAAAGCAGGCCGCACACCAGGGCTGCAATGGAAAAGCCCTGGTCATAAGGGGGATGGGTGGGCTGATTGTAGTAGCTGCTGTGGGAGGCGTCGCTGTCCCATTTGTCCCAGTTCTTTTTCCTCTGTTGCTCTTCCCACTTGTCCCAGTTCTCACGGGCATTTTCCCAGCCGTCCGGACTGCTGTTATTCTGTTTGTGATCCTGTCCGTCCCGGTTCAAGTCCATGAATCAGACTCCTTTCTGCTGTTATTATACTATTTTGCGTGCGGGATGTCAAAGGGAACCAGAGGCAAAAAAGCGTTGCTTCAGCGGTTATATAGGCGTAAAATCGTTACTTTTCACACAGTAGCCACCGAAGCGGCATCTTTGATGCCGCTTCGCTAC
>JAMPHT010000026.1 GCA_023663285.1 Bacillota bacterium | reverse complement strand
GGAGTGATGTCGATAAGGGGAATGCTGGTCAAGGTATTAATCAGCGTTTCCTTAGTTACGCAAATTTTGCGGCATAGGTCAGAATACCGCAGATGGTCTTGGAATCCTGGATCTTACAGTCAAATATCATCTGCTTCAGCTCCTCCAGCTCATACGCCTCCACATTCAGGTATTCGTCCTCGTCCAGGTGCTGCTTCCCCGGCTTCAGATCCTTCGCAAGATAAATGTCTATCTTTTCATTACAGAATGCAACTGTGGTATAGATGGAATTTAACAGCTCCAGCTTATCACAGGTGAAGCCCGTCTCTTCCTCCAGTTCTCTCCGGGCCGCCGTCTCCGTGGGCTCCTGCCGTCCGTTCAGGCCGCCCGCGGGGATCTCCAGCGTCTCCCGCTCTAAGGCGTTGCGGTACTGGCGGACCATCAGCAGCTTTCCGTCCTCCCGGACAGCCACCACTGCCGCCGCCCCCTTATGGTCGATCAAATCCCACTTTGCAGTATTTCCGTTGGGTATCAGCATGGTGTCCCGATAATAATCGATAATAGCGCCTTTGGCCACCAGCTCTCTGTTCAATCTCTTATATTCTTCCATAGAAACCTCCCTCTGCTTCCTTTCCTCTACGCATATAGCAGGCGCTGCCCTTCCGCCTTTCCTCTACAGCGGCTACGTTTCTCCATTCTGCAAAAGCTTCTCTACACTCACAAGCTTTACGCACAGCACGAACAGCTCCGTGGCCATAGACATTTCCTCCGGTGTGGGAAAGGAGGGAGCGATGCGGATATTGCTGTCCTTGGGGTCCTTTCCGTAGGGGTAAGTGGCTCCCGCGCCTGTCAGCACTACGCCGGCCTCCTTACACTTTGCAACGATTGCCTTAGCGCATCCTTCCATGGCGTCAAAGGAAATGAAATAACCGCCGTTTGGCTTGGTCCAGGTTCCGATCCCTAAGCCCCCCAGCTCCTTTTCCAGAATCCCTTCCACCGCCTCGAACTTGGGCCGCATCAACGCCGCATGCTTTTTCATATGCTCCCTGATCCCGTCAAAATTCTTAAAATAACGGGCATGACGGAGCTGATTGATCTTGTCGTAGCCGATGGTCTGTATTGTCAATGACTTTTTGATACACTCCAGATTCCCTTCAGAGGAAGCGATAGCCGCCACCCCTGCCCCGGAAAAGCTGATCTTGGAGGTGGACGCAAACTCATATACCATATCCGGATTGCCCGCCTTTTCACACTCTTCCAGGATCTCCAGGATCTTGTCCTGTCTCTCCGGCTCATCATAAAGATGATGCACCGCATAGGCATTGTCCCAGAAAATGCGGAAATCCTTTGCCGCAGGCTTCAGGTTTGCAAACCGCCTCACCGTCTCGTCAGAGTAGGAGTAGCCCTGAGGATTGGAATACTTGGGAACGCACCAGATGCCCTTGATGCTCTCATCCTCAGCCACCAGCCGCTCCACCATATCCATATCAGGTCCCTGAGGGGTCATGGGCACGGTAATCATTTCGATCCCAAAGTGCTGGGTGATGGCAAAATGCCTGTCATAGCCGGGCGCCGGGCACAGAAACTTTACCTTTTCCAGCCTGCACCAGGGGGTATTGCCCATAACGCCGTGGATCATGGCGCTGGAAACCGCATCGTACATAATGTTCAGGCTGGCGTTTCCGTACACGATCACGTTTTTCATGGAGACGCCCATGATATCCGCCATCATCTGCTTTGCCTCGTCCAGTCCGTCCAGCACGCCGTAATTTCGCACATCTACGCCGTTCATGCTCTTCATATCGCTCTTTGAGTTCAGAACGTCAAAAATATCCATTCCCATATCAAGCTGGGCTACGGATGGCTTGCCCCTGGACATATCCAGCTTAAGCCCTCTTCCCTTCACCACCTCAAAGTCCTTTTCCAGCTGTTTCTGCAATGATAACAGTTCCTCTTTGCTCAGTTCCTGATACGCTTTCATACTGCCTCCTCAGATCATCATTGGATAATTGTATACAATCATACATTCACTCGAACTATCATACTACAAGAGGCAGGATTCTACAAGAGGGAATTTTAAAATTGCGGAAATAGCAGGTGACGGCGAAAACCGGCAAACATTCTCACGGGAACAGGAAGGAGACGCTGTCACTGTCCAGTTCAAACAGGAATACGGTCTGCTCCGGTGTGACATAACACACATTGCCGTCGGCAGAAATATAAAAATAGAGTCCGCCCCAAAATCGATCCTGAAAGAAAAATCGTGTCATGGCGGCAGGGGCTTCCGTCAGTTCTGCCCCCTCCTCCAGCACGGGAGCAGCATACAATGCTTTAAAAAAAGCTTCAAGGTCACCTTCCGCGCAGTCCATCGCCATTCCGTCCGCCCCGCAGATCTCCTCTGTCAGCTCCGCGTCTATTCTCCCTCCGAAAACATCTTTGCCGGTAGAAAAGCGCTTTCCGTTGCAGCAGTCAAAGGCAAAGGCATACTCCGCGGCCGGCTGCACGTCTCCGGCATCACTTTGAAAATACAATATGACCCTGTCCTTCTCATCAATATTTGCAATCCTATAGATCCTCCCGGTATGGGTGACCTCATCCAGCAGAGCTCCATCCGCAGACCATTTTGACCATCCGTTTCCGGATACCTCACAGAGCGTCTGCAGGGCATATTCCCCGGTATATCCATATTCACTGAGCATCACGCCGGATACAGACGTATAGATGCGTCCGTCGTAATACAGATAGTATACGCCTCCGGGAAAGACCGATTCCACCGGACCTTTCACACAGGATACATCCAGTGCTTCATAGTAAACTCCTGATTTTTGTCCGCAGGCCGTAAACGCCACTGCCATCACGGCCGCCAGACAGCATACTGCTATTTTCCTGATTCCTGTCATTATAATTTCCTCTTCGTGATTTTATGGTTTAACTGCATTTTCTATTATTATATCATCTAAAGCGCCTCCTGCACTTTATCGCCTGCTTCGCAGGCCGCTTGTTTTTCTTTTGCACTTTATCATATATGAAAAAAAGCTGCCGCCTCACAAATTATATTTGTGAAAGCGACAACTCTTCTCTCTTATGAAATTTTCAAGTCTGAACTGTTTGTCATGGTTACTTTGCGTATTCGATCACACGGCTTTCACGGATAACGTTTACCTTGATCTGTCCGGGATATTCCATTTCCGTCTCGATCTTCTTGGAAATATCACGGGCCAGCAAAACCATATCGGCATCCGAAATCTGCTCCGGCACAACCATCACTCGAACTTCACGACCTGCCTGAATAGCAAAAGATTTATCTACACCTTTGAAATTGTTTGTTATTTCTTCTAATTTTGTTAATCTGCTAGTATAGGTTTCCAGAGTTTCCCTTCTAGCTCCCGGTCTTGCAGCGGATATTGTATCAGCAGCTTGTACAATACATGCAATCAGGGATGTTGCTTCCACATCACCGTGATGGGATTCTACTGCGTTGATGACAACGGAATTCTCCTTGTACTTTCTGCACAGCTCCACGCCAAGCTGGATGTGAGACCCTTCCATTTCATGGTCCACCGACTTGCCGATGTCATGGAGCAGCCCGGCACGCTTTGCCAGTCTGACGTCCAGCCCCATCTCTGCGGCAAGAAGCCCTGACAGCTGCGCAACCTCAATGGAATGCTTCAGTGCATTCTGGCCATAGCTGGTTCTGAATTTCATCTTACCCAGCAATCTGACAAGCTCAGGATGGATACCATGTACGCCAACCTCAAGCGTTGCGGCCTCGCCTTCTTCCTTCATCATCACTTCCACTTCTTTTTGCGCTTTTTCCACCGTCTCTTCGATTCTGGCGGGATGGATACGCCCGTCCACGATCAGTTTCTCAAGCGCGATCCTCGCAACCTCACGACGAATCGGGTCAAAGCCTGACAGGATCACTGCCTCCGGCGTATCGTCTATGATCAGATCCACACCGGTCATAGTCTCCAGGGTACGTATATTTCTTCCCTCTCGACCTATGATCCTTCCCTTCATCTCGTCATTCGGAAGCTGTACGACGGAAATCGTAGTTTCAGAGACATGGTCTGCTGCACATCTCTGTATGGCATTCACTACATATTCCTTCGCCTTTTTGTCTGCTTCTTCTTTGGCCCGACTCTCCATTTCCTTGATCATCACGGCCGTTTCATGCTTTACTTCATCTTCAACAATTTTCAATAAGTAGTCTTTTGCTTGTTCAGAGGTTAATCCGGAAATTCGTTCCAGTTCCTGTACACGCTGCTCATTCAGCTTGGAGACCTCTTCCTTCATCTTGTTTAAAGATTCTTCCTTCGCTGTTAAGCTCGCTTCACGCTTCTCAATAGCGTCTGCCTTCTTATCGATGTTCTCTTCTTTCTGCTGGACCCTGCGCTCATACCGCTGGGCTTCCGCCCTGCGTTCCTTGATCTCCTTGTCAAGTTCATTCTTGGTACGAATGGACTCTTCCTTTACCTCAAGGAGCGATTCACGCTTCTTTGTCTCAGCCGTCTTAAGAGCTTCGTCGATAATCTCCCTTGCCTTATCCTGTGCATTTCCAATGGTTGAAGCAGCTGACTTCTTCTGAACGTTTGTCACGATCAGAGTCGTTACTACTGCTGACACAACAATGGCTGCCACAATGATAATGACCCAAATGTATGGCGACATCTACAGGAGCACCTCCTTTATTTGGTTTTCATTGTACATAAACAAGCACATTACAACAGTTAAATTTTAAACTTAAAACTGCTTCATGTCAAGTGTCAATATCATCTGCTTTTAATGCTTTCCGTACCGCATCGCCGGAAAAGCCTTTTCTCATAAGGAATGCGTAGGTTTTCTGCCTCTCGCGAATATCTTCACACTCAGGATCGTATCCGCGCTTTTTCAGCAATGCCCGAATCATGGCCGCCTCGTCCTGGCTTCCTCCCTGCTCTTCCCATTTAGCCCAGGCACGCTCCAACGTTGCTCTGTCAATGCCCTTTCCAATCAGGTCCTGTTCGATCCGTCTCCGGCTCCTGGTTTCCTCGTGGCCCACAATATAATCGCAGGCGTATCGCAGATCGTCTGTATAATGAAACTCCGCCACATAGTCAAGGGCCTCCCGGATCACCTCCGGAGGATATAAGCCCTCTTTCAGCTTATCATATAGCTGCTTTTCGGTGTACTCCCGCTTTGTCAACAGATTCATCGCCCGAAGCTTCGCCCGCTTCGGCAGAACCTTATTCCATATTTCGTCATGATCCTTCTGAGCGATCTCCTCTCCCACCTGCAAATGATAGAGACGCCGTTCGCCCTTGTACAGGACAAAGGCGAACTCTCCGTCAATATATATCTTGCTGCGGGAGCGGGACAGCTCCTCGATCGCCGTGACCCTCATGAACTGCTCCTGCTCTTTCTTTCCGGAAGCTTTTTTGCCCCCTTACGACTCCTTCTTTTTCAAGGTTTTTTCCGTTTCCGACGCTGCCTTCTCCCCCTCGTCTGCGGGCTTCTTTCCTCCGGCTGCGTCCTCCTTGGCCTTTGCACCGTCAAAGCCGTAATGCTCTCTTACCTTTTGGCTGACCTCCTGACAGACCTGCGGGTTATCCTTCAGATACTGCTTTGCATTCTCCCGGCCCTGACCGATCTTATTTCCTTCATAGGCATACCAAGCGCCGGACTTTACCACAATGTTCAATTCCGCCGCCAGATCCAGAATATCTCCTTCTCTGGAAATACCCTCGCCAAACATAATGTCAAACTCCGCCTCCTTGAAGGGCGGGGCGATCTTATTCTTTACCACCTTCACGCGGGTGCGGTTTCCGATGACCTCGCCGCCCTGCTTCAGGGATTCGATCCGGCGCACGTCCAGACGCACGGAAGAGTAAAACTTCAGCGCCCGACCGCCGGTAGTCGTCTCCGGATTTCCGAACATTATACCCACTTTTTCACGAAGCTGGTTGATAAACACTACCGTGCAGTTGGACTTGCTGATCACCGCGGTCAACTTCCGCAGAGCCTGGGACATCAGCCTGGCCTGCAGTCCCACATGGCTGTCTCCCATGTCTCCGTCGATCTCCGCCTTGGGCACAAGAGCTGCCACAGAGTCCACAACGACTATGTCAATGGCGCCGGAGCGAACCATGGTCTCCGTGATTTCCAGCGCCTGCTCGCCGTTATCCGGCTGAGAAATGTACAGATTATCAATATCCACGCCGATATTCTTCGCATAGACCGGGTCCAGGGCGTGCTCCGCATCAATAAATCCTGCAATACCGCCCCTCTTCTGTACCTCTGCGATCATATGCAGGGTGACGGTGGTCTTACCGCTGGATTCCGGGCCGTATATCTCCACGATCCTCCCTTTGGGGATGCCCCCAAGTCCCAGCGCAATATCAAGGCTTAAGGATCCGGTGGGGATCGTCTCTACATTCATCTGCGCGGAAGGGTCGCCCAGCTTCATGACCGCTCCCTTTCCGTACTGCTTCTCGATCTGGCTGATTGCCGCATCTAACGCTTTCAATTTTTCATCTTTTTCCATTTGAAATCTCCTTTTTGTATAGAACAAATGTTCTTCTTTTTAAGAATAAAACATTTGTTCTGATTTGTCAATTACAATTTGTATTTTATTACAATAAAAGTCCTTTAAAACTCCCTCAAAGGCATCCACCTCCATTTTTTATTCATTATTTTTCTGAAACAGATGGCGAAATGCCCCTACATACCGATACAGATAAGAAATACACGAAGTATCAGACAAAGAAAGTGTAACATAGAACGAATATTTCTGCAAGTAAAAAGTGTGAGAAGAAATTCTAATCCCACGGAGTCGCCAGACTCCGTGGGATTGGTCTGATTGCCCGTTCCATGCGGCAGGCGGCAATACTCTCCTAACGCCGTCACATTTGCCAGGCTGAATAATTACGGCGTCCTCTCATTATTGGTCGGAGCCGTAGATTTTATCCCGTATCTCCTGCATCCGGTAATCCAGCTCCTCGATGGAGTCCGCGCATACCTTCAGCTGCCGCTCGATCTCATCCGCATCCGCCAAACCGTCTTTCTTATATTTCAGCTTATGCTCTAGGCTTGCCCAAAAATCCATGGCAATGGTGCGGAACTGTACCTCCACCTTCACATACTTCTTTTCGTAGGGAAGAAACAGGGGCACGCTCAAAGTCAGATGTAGGCTTCGGTAGCCGTTGGGCTTAGGCGTCTTTATATAATCCTTTGACCTTAAAAGCATTATATCATCCTGCTCGATCAGCAGGTCCGCCAGCCGGTAGATATCGTCCGGGAAAGAGCAGATCACCCGCAATCCCGCCACATCCGTCACATACTCCTTTATATTTCCCAGGGTGAGGGGATAGCCCTTCCGCTCTAATTTCCTGGCAATGCTCTCCGGCGATTTCAGCCTGCTCCGGATGGACTCAAAAGGGTTTCTGTTATATTCCTCGGAAAATACCGCGTTCAGTACCTTAAGCCTTGTCTCCACTTCCATGATCGCAGAACGGTACTCCAGCATCAACTTGTTGAAGGGCTTTGCCTGGCTCAGCTTTTCTTCCTGCAGCTGGATGATCTGCGACTGCCTCTCCAGCGTTACCGCCTGCTCCTCCACCTTTTGTTCCAGCCCGTTCTTACGGTCGAACAGATCAATGGAGCTTTTCACTCTGTTCCTGACGATGGCAGGCTCAAAGGGCTTATGGATAAAGTCGGAGACCCCCTGTTCAAAGCACTGACTCTCGATCGTAACATTTTTATCGGCGCTTATGATGAGTACCGGGATCCTGTCGATCCAGCCATTCCTTTTCAACTCCGCTATCACCGCGAATCCGTCTGTATTCGGCATCTGCAGGTCCAGAAGTACCGCCGCCGTTTCCTTATGATATTCCCGCAGCCTCTGCAGTGCCTTCTCTCCGTCCTCCACCGTCACCACCGTATAACAATCTTCCAGTATTGCCCGCAGTAACTCGCGGTTTGTTTCCTCATCATCCACTACCAAAATCTTTTGCATATCTGTCAGTCCATCCTACTTCTTACCAAAGGTCACCTTGCTGAAATATTCCAGGATACAGCCCCGCAGCAGCGAAAGCGCCGCCGAGACGGCGGAATCCCTGACTTTACTGCGGCTGCCGGAAAACTGATACTTTTTCACCGTGACCTTTCCCTTGACGCTGCAGGCAATGTACACAAGCCCCACAGGTATCTCTTCCGTTCCCCCGTCCGGACCTGCCAGCCCGGTCACCGCCACGGCCACGTCCGCTTTCAGCAAAAGAGCCGCCCCTTTTGCCATCTCCTCCGCCGTCTGCCCGCTGACGGCTCCGTACTTCTGAAGGGTAGACTTCTTCACCCCTAAGAATCTGCGCTTGGCCTTGTTGGAATAGGTGATAACGCCGATCTTGTATATATCCGACGCTCCCGGCACATTGATCAGCCTGGCCGAGAGCAGCCCTCCGGTACAGGACTCCGCACAGGTGACTGTGAGACCGTTTGCCTTCAGAAGGTCTACCACCGCCTTCTCCAGCGTGGTATCCTCCTCGGTGGAATAAATATCGTTTCCAAACCGATTCTTCAATTCCTTCACCATCGGCTTGATCAGCTTCATTGCCGCTTTCTGGTCCTCGGCGCCGGCAGTGACCCTGATATGTACTTCCCCTGTCTTTGCATAGGTGGCTATGGTGGGATTGGTCTGTGCGTCGATCAGATCCTTCACCATAGTCTCCGCCTTACTCTCCCCCACGCCGCAGATCTTCACTGTCTGCGAGCAGATGACATGAGCCGTCAGCCCCGCCAGATAGGGCATGACGCTTTCCTCAAACATGGGGCACAGCTCGTTCGGCGGTCCGGGAAGCAGCACTACCTTCGCGTTTGTAAGCTCCATAATAGCGCCGGGGGCAGTGCCGTTATGGTTCTCCAGCACGATACAGCCCTCAGGAAGCATGGCCTGCTTCCAATTATTGTCCGTGGGCTTGACGCCCCGCTGTTCAAAATATTTTTTGATGGCCTTTTTGCTGGGATTATGCATGATCAGCTGCTTTCCGCAGACCTCGGCAGCCACCTCCTTGGTCAGATCATCCTCAGTGGGGCCTAAGCCCCCTGACAGGATGACCACATCCGACCGTTCCAGCGCCGCCCTCAGCACCAGGCTCAGACGCTCCCTGTTGTCCCCTACCACTGTCTGAAAATAACAGGCAAGCCCCAGTCCCGCACACTTTTCCGCAAGATACGCCGCGTTGGTGTTCACGATATTACCCAGCAGCAGCTCCGTTCCCACACAGATCAATTCTACCGTCATATGCTCCTCGTTTCCGTTTCTCCTGTTTTCTCACACTTCCAGTCATGCCCGCACAAAGAGGTGGGCTATGCCCTCTCTTGGGCACATACAATAGAATCAAAAGGCTGATTCTATTGTCAAGAACAATCGATGAGAAGAACGCTGTCCAAAGCGAACTCGTTCGCTTGCGTTCTTCAGTGTGAGCAGGCGCTTCCTTGCGCCGTAGAATTTCTTCGCGAAACAGCTAAGCCTGAGAATCAGGCTTTTGGCTGTTGAGCGAAAATTGCCGAAGGCAATTGGAAATTCTTCTCACACTTGCTCCTTCATCACACCCTTATTTTTCACAAGGTAATCCACCAGGGAGATCACTGTCAGCGCCAGAGCTATCCACATAACAACATCCGTCACTATCTGCAGCCAGGAAAACATTGCCCCCAGATTCAGGATCATAAGGCACACCATGACCATCTGAAAGGTAGTCTTGAACTTTCCCCAATAGCTGGCGGCAATGACCACATGATTGTCAGACGCTATCAGACGGAATCCGCTGATGATAAACTCCCGGCTGATAATGATGATCACCACCCAGGCGGGTATCCGCCCCATGTCCACCAGGGCGATCAGCGCCGCGCTCACAAGGAGCTTATCCGCAAGAGGATCCATAAACTTTCCGAAATTAGTCACCAGGTCATATTTCCGGGCAATCTTGCCATCTATCAGATCCGTCAGGCTTGCCACAACAAAAACAGCCAGCGCAATACCGTCCGGGATCAGGCGGTTTGGGCCAAACCATCCCGCTTCCCCGCCCAGCAGGATCACCACAAAGGGAACGATCAGTATTACCCGAAAAACAGTCAGCTTATTCGGCAGATTCATTTTACCCATGATACATTTCTCCTATCAGATCATATTCATTGTGATCGGTGACAAGCACCCTGACAAAATCTCCTGTCATCAGGGAAGCCGTAGTATTTAAGAACAGATAGCCGTCCACCCCCGGCGCATCCCGGTAAGTTCTGGTGACGTACACGTCCTCCTCCGCCACCTTGCCCTCCACCATGACCTCCAGCACTTTTCCCACCATGCTTTCCGACTTTTCAAAGGAAATGGCCTGCTGCAGCTCCATCAACTCATCCCGGCGAAGCTCCTTCACCTCTTCCTCTATCTGATCCGGCATCTCCGCCGCCGGCGTGTCCTCCTCCTGAGAGTAAGGGAAAACCCCCAGCCTGTCGAATTCCATCTCATTGACAAAGCGGTACAGCTCCCGGTGATCCTCCTCTGTCTCCCCCGGAAATCCACTGATCAGCGTAGTCCGCAGACAGACGTCGGGGATCCGCTCCCGCAGCTTTATGATCTGCCTGCGCAGTTCCTCCTGATGGGTCTTACGCCCCATGCGCTGCAGCACTCCGTCCGCGGCGTGCTGAATGGGAATATCCAGATAATGGCAGACCTTTGGCTCCTGCGCAATGGTTTCGATCAGCTCCTCCGTGATCTCCTCCGGGTAACAGTACAAGATCCGAAGCCAGTAGACGCCGCTTACTTTTGCCAGCCTCCGCAGCAATTCCGGCAGGCTCTTTTTCCCATACAGGTCAACGCCGTACAGCGTGGTCTCCTGGGCCACCAGGATCAGCTCCCGCACTCCCTGCTCTGCCAGCTTCTGTGCCTGGGCCTCCAGCTCCTCCATGGGCACGCTTCTGTAGCTTCCCCTGACCTTGGGAATAATGCAGTAGGTGCAGCGCTTATTACAGCCCTCCGCAATTTTCAGATAGGCATAATGCCCTCCCGTGGTCAGCACCCTTTCCCTCAAGCCTCCGGGCGGACTGTCCGGCTCTCCGTAATGGTTTTGCCCGTTTCCTTCCAGTGCCTCCCTGACGGCATCTGCGATTTCCCCGATTCCATTGACACCTACAATAGCATCCACCTGGGGTATCTCCTTCCGGATCTCCTCCCGGTAACGCTGGGCCAGACATCCGGCGGCGATCAGCGCCCTGATCTGCCCGGAGTCTTTCAGCTCCGCCATTTCCAGAAGCGTATTGATACTCTCCTCCTTGGCGTCTCCGATAAAGCAGCAGGTGTTTACCACCACGATATCAGCCTCCGCCTCGTCATCCGTAAAGGAGTACCCCTCCCTGCCCAGCAGACCCAGCATCATTTCCGTGTCCACCAGGTTCTTATCGCAGCCCAGGGATATAAACAATATCTTCATAAATAAATCCCGCCTCGCAAAAAAGCTGTCGCATCACACAGGAATTCTGCCGGATACAGCGATCTATCCTGCAGAAAACCGTCATTTTGCAACAGCCCCTGGCCTTATTCTTCGTCGCCGAGTATCTTGATCTGGCTCTGGTTCAACTCATCTATGGCAACGGAAAGCGGCTTTTTATCCTTGTCCTCTACCAGCGCTTCCTCGCCTGCAATGAGCTGCCTTGCCCGCTTGGATGTGGCCATCACAATAGAATAGCGGCTGTTGACCACCGGCGCCTCGCCCTGCTCAACCTCGCTGTTTACAACTTTCATTAAGTCTGAATAAGATGGATGTAACATTATGAATCTGCTCCTTTCACTAAACCCTTCAGTTCCTCTGTGATCTCTTTTATAAATTCCTGCCTTCTGACAGGCGCTCTGCGGGCCGCGTCCACCAGGCGGTGGATCTCCTCCACGCAGACCTCCAGATCATCATTGACTACTATATAATCATAGGCGGTAATGCCTTCTGATTCCTCTGACGCACGGGCCAGGCGCCTGGCGATCACCTCCGGGCTCTCCGTCCCTCTTTTCTCCAGCCTGCGCTTCAATTCCCGGACGTTCGGCGGCGTTATGAACATCAGCAGGCTCTCCGGATATTTTTCCTTGATCTTCAGCGCTCCCTGGATTTCTATCTCCAGGATGACGTTCTTCCCTGCCGCCAACTGCTCCTCCACATAGGCGCTGGGGGTCCCGTAATAATTGCCGCAGTAAAGCGCATATTCGATCAACCCGTTTTTAACGATGGTCTCCTCAAACTTTTCCCTTGTGGTGAAAAAGTATTCCACGCCATCCCGCTCTCCCGCCCTGGGGGCTCTGGTGGTCATGGAAACAGAGAGGGCGTAATCGTCATATTTCTTTATAAGCCGCTTTACCACCGTTCCCTTGCCTGCTCCGGAAAATCCGGACAGGACTATCAGTATTCCCTTTTGCTTCATACTCTGCTCCTACTCTGCATCATCCTCTGCCCCGGTCTGTACGCCGTCCTCCTGTCCTGTCTGGACCCGCCCTGCAATGGTCTCCGGCAGAAGCGCCGACAGCACTACCTGGCTATTCTCCATGACCAGCACCGACTTGGTCCTGCGTCCCTGGGTGGCGTCGATGGCCATGCCCTTTTCCTTCGCGCTCTGCACCAGCCGCTTCACCGGCGCGGAATCCGGGCTGACTATGGCAATGATCTTTGTGGTGTTCACAATATTGCCGAATCCGATGTGAATCAGCATCCAACCGCCTCTTTTCTGTCAATTTACCGGTCTATTCAATATTCTGGATCTGCTCCCGCACCTTCTCGATCTCCGTTTTCAGCTCAATGGCACAGTTTGAGATCTCCAGGTCGTTTGCCTTGGACAGCGTGGTGTTTGCCTCCCTGTTCATCTCCTGCGCTATGAAATCAAGCTTGCGGCCGATGGAGCCGCCCTCCAGCAGCGCTGCGCGAGTGGTTTCGATGTGGCTGCGAAGCCGCACGATCTCTTCATCCACGCATATCTTGTCCGCAAAGATGGTGACCTCTGTCAGAAGCCTGTTTTCATCCACGGTATCATCGTTCAGAAGCTCTTTCACCTTCTCTTCCAGCCTGCGGCGGTACTCCGTCACGATCTGAGGCGACCGCCCGGCAATGAAGTCCACCAGCTTCAGCATACCGTCCAGCTTTTCCAGCAGATCCTCCTTCAGGTGTTCCCCCTCTGTGACCCGGCTTTCCACAAACATTTTCGCCGCGCCCTCCACGGCCCTTTGCAGCTCTTTCCAGAGTTCTTCCTCGTCTGCTCCCGCCTCTTCCATGGTAAAGACCTCCGGATATCTGGACAGCGTCGAGACCCGGATATCATCCTCCAGTCCGAATTCCTCCGCCATCCGGCGCAGATAGAGCAGATATTCCTCCGCCACCTCTTTATTATAACGGACCGTACAGGTATGCTCAGAAAGGTCCTCATAGGAGATAAATACATCCACCTTTCCCCTGGAAATGTACTTTTTCAGTTCGCTCCGGATAGCCGACTCAAAATAGTTCAAAGCCTTAGGCATCTTGATACTGACATCCAGATAACGGTGGTTTACCGCCTTTATCTCCACCGTGAACTTTCTGTTGTTCTCCGCGGCCTCGCATCTGCCGAAGCCGGTCATACTCTTTATCATCAGTGCTCCTATCCCGGCATACTGTCGTCAGACGCTTCCTACTGCCAGACGCTGTAAGCCGTAAGCACTTCTTATTATAAGGTATGTTTCGGAAAGCGTCAAGAGTGCCCCGCCATTGCTTTTTCCAAATAAATCTGGTAGACTTGTAAAAACAGTATAAAAGGAGAGAGCCATGGCATTTGACGGCGTTACAATAGCAAATGTAGTAAGCGAACTTAATCGGGAACTGGTGGGCGGGCGGCTGTATAAGATCGCCCAGCCGGAGGAGGACGAGCTGCTTCTGACCATCAGGCAGCCCACAGGACAGCGGAAGCTCCTGCTCTCCGCCAACGCCTCCCTGCCCTTGATCTATCTGACCGAAAGCAGTAAACCAAGCCCTATGACCGCCCCCAATTTCTGTATGCTCCTGCGAAAGCATTTACAGAACGGGCGCATCACTGATATTACCCAGCCGGGCCTTGAGCGTATTGTCCGCATTCGCATTGAACATCTGGATGAAATGGGAGATTTGTGCAGCAAAACACTGATCATCGAGATCATGGGCAAGCACAGCAACATTATCTTCTGCGGCGACGACGGCATGATCATCGACAGCATCAAGAAGGTATCCGCCGCAGTCAGCAGCCTCCGGGAGGTCCTTCCCGGAAAACCCTATTTTGTAGCCAGGACCCAGGACAAGCTGGACGCCCTGACCACGGACTTTGACGCCTTTCAAAGCGCTCTCCTGACAAAGCCCCAGCCTGTTTTCAAGGCGGTCTACGGCAGCTTTACCGGGATTTCCCCCATACTCGCCCAGGAGTTGTGCTTCGAGGCGGGAATCGACGGGGAACTGCCCACCGCTGCGTTGACCGATTCGGACTACCGCGCACTCTATGAGGCTTTCTCCGAAATGGCAGCCGCCGTCAGGGATGAGCGGTTCTCTCCCAATATTGCCTATGAACACGGCAGTCCGGTGGAATTCTGCGCGCTGCCGTTGACGATCTACGGCTGCCCCTTAAGCCGGGGAGACATTTCTTCCTCCCTGGATCGGCAACCCCCCGGCAGCTACACCGTCCCCTATGATTCCATGTCCGCCCTGTTGGAAAAGTATTATGCCGAAAAAAACTCTCTGCTCCGCATCCGGCAGAGATCCGCGGACCTGCGGCATATTGTCCAGACCGCTCTGGAGCGCAATGTGAAGAAATACGACCTGCAGCTGCGCCAGATACAGGATACGGAAAAAAGAGACGCCTATCGGGTCTACGGCGAGCTCTTAAACACCTACGGCTACGGCGCAAAACCCGGAGCAAAGTCCCTGGAGGCTTTAAATTACTATACCAATGAGACCGTGACCATTCCCCTGGACCCTCTTTTAAGCCCCACGGAAAATGCAAAGAAATACTTTGACAAATATAGCAAGCTGAAACGCACCTATGAGGCCCTTTCACAATTGACCAAAGAAGTCAAATCCGAGATCGACCACCTGGAATCCATCTCCAACTCCCTGGATATTGCCCTGCGGGAGGAGGATCTGGCGGAAATCAAGGAGGAGCTTACGGAAAGCGGCTATATCCGCCGAAAGAGCGGCTCCAAAAAGCAAAAGACTGCAAGCAGGCCCTTCCACTATCTCAGCAGCGACGGCTTCCATATGTATGTGGGAAAAAATAACTATCAGAACGACGAGCTTACCTTTAAGATCGCCACAGGCAACGACTGGTGGTTCCATGCCAAGAAGATCCCCGGCTCCCATGTCATCGTAAGAATGGGCAGCGCGGAGGAGCTTCCGGACCGCACCTTTGAGGAAGCAGCCCGGCTGGCGGCCTATTACTCCAAAGGCCGTGACCAGGAAAAGGTGGAGATCGACTATATCCAGAAAAAACATATCAAGAAGCCTGCCGGCGCAAAGCCCGGCTTTGTGGTCTATTACACCAATTTTTCCATGAGCATCGACAGCGACATTTCCGGGATACAGGCTGTGTCGGACTAAATCCAGAATACAAAGCCAGCGATGTTTTCTACCAAAATCCATACTGCCGCTCTTTCCACAAAAAAGCCTGTGTTATGACCCAATCGGTCACCACGCAGGCTTTCTCAGCAATAATACTGCATCACATACTGTAATTCCGTCTTTCCCCTGTAGGTATTCGTCCCCAGCTGATAGACCACGGACACCTTCAACTGCGCCTGCCCGGCGTACAGCGCCTCTTCGCTCCCCGGACCGTACTTTTCCTCCAGGAAGCCTCCGAACCTCTCCAGATCCCCGAAATATACCAGCTGCTTCCGGCTTCCCCCTGAGGTCTGTACCGTATATCTGGCACAGTTTTTCTTTGCCCCCATCTTATAACCCGCCAGGAAAAGCAGATCCTTCTCCGCAAACAGCGGCCTGGGGTTTCCCACCCCGAAGGGCTCCAGCAGATTCAGCTCCTCCGCCAGCGCCTCTGTGCCGTAATCCATGGGCATGGGCACGTCAATATGTACCCTGACGGCAAAATCTTTCTCCTGCAGCCCGCATCTTGCATTGATCTCCCGGCGGAAATCCTCTATTATCTTTTCCTCCGCAGATGTTTCTACGGCTGCAGGCGTTTCCTCTGTCACGCCGTTCTCCTCTGCAGGCAGCTCAGATACCATGGACAGCCCCGCCGCCATGGCATGGCCGCCGAACCTTGAAAAGTATTTCTTCACCTGCACCATGGCATTATACATATGATACCCTTCAATGGAGCGTCCGGAGCCTTTGACCCCTTCCTCCCCCCTGGTCAGAATAAACACCGGATGCTCATATCGCTCCCGTATCCTCCCTGCAACGATTCCCGCCAGGCTCTCATGCACCGAGGGCAGGAAAATGACCATCACCTTGTCCTGCTCCAAATGATGCTCTCTGATATATTCCTCCGCCGCCTCTACCCCTTTCAGGGTCAGGCTCTTACGGCTGTCATTCATTTCCTTCAGTTCCCTTGCCAGCCCGAAGGCTTCCTGCTTTGTGCCGCTCTGCAGAAGCTCCAGCGCCCGCCTGGCAGTGTCCAGCCGTCCTGTAGCGTTCAGGCAGGGACCTATGACAAAGCCCAGATGATAGACATTTAAGCCTGCCGGTTCCAGCTGATTGACCTCCATCAGCGCCCGCAGTCCCTGGTTCCGGGTGATTTTGAGGCGCTTCAGCCCCTCCCTGACCAGTATCCTGTTCTCATCCTTCAGCTCCATCACGTCGCAGACGGTAGACAGAGCCGCAAATTCCAGGAACTCCTCCATAGCCTCTTCCAGTCCGGGATGCTTCGTCCTCTCCCCTATCGCCTGTATCAGCTTATAAGCCACCACTCCCCCGCAGATACCCGGAAAGGGATAGCTGCACTGCTCCTGCTTGGGGTCAATGACCGCCATGGCGGGGGGCAGAAGCTCTCTTTTGACAATATTTCCGGCCTCATCCTGCTCCTCCTGAAAGGGGACCTCATGGTGATCGGTGACCACCACCCGGACGCCATAGGTATTTGCCAGTTCGATCTGGGCGGCGGCCGCAATGCCGTTGTCGCAGGTGACGATGAGCCCTATGCCGTCCTGCCTCGCTTCCTCGATCAGAGAAGCATTTAAGCCGTAGCCGTCATGGATGCGATGGGGGATCGCCGCATCCGCCTTCGCGCCAAGCAGCCGGAAGCCCTTTGTCAAAATATAGGTGGAGCAGATACCGTCCACGTCATAATCTCCGATGACCCGGATAGATATCCCCTGCTCCACCGCCTCCGTTACAAGCGTCACCGCCTTCTCCATATCCTTCATAAGCCAGGGGGAATAGCAGTCCTCCAGTGTTCCCTTAAGGAACCTTCTGACCTGCGCTTCCTCCGTCAGATCCCGGTTCCGCAAAATTCTTGCCAGCACGGGACTGATCTGAAATTCCGCCGCCCATTTGTCAAAGTCCGCTTTCTTTGCCGCCACATACCATTTTTCCATCTGCATCACCAATCCGAGACACGCCTGCCCTATTGCTTTTCCATGTAGTCGTCATACTGTCTCTTTACCTTCAGGCGGTTGAGCTCCCTTGCAAGATTCGTCTGCGCCGAGCGGTACTCCTGAATGCTTCTCTTCTGCAGGATGGCTTCCCTCGCTTCATCCGCAGCTCTCTTTGCCCGATTAGCGTCAATATCCTCCGGGCGCTCCGCCGTATCCACCAGCACCAGCACCTCGTTATCTTCAACCTTTACAAGCCCCGCCGATACCGCCGCATACTGTTCCTGCCCTCCCGGTATCCGGTAGGAAAGCCGCCCCGGCACCACTGCACTGATCATATTGCTGTGTTTTGCAAGAATTCCATACAGCCCCTGCGGAGTGGGAACAACAAGAGACTCACAGGCGCCCTCATACAAAACACTGTCTGCAGCCAGGATGGAGATCTGAAACTGGCTCATGATTCCAGCTCCCGTCCCATCTGATCTGCTTTTTTCACTACATCATCAATGGTTCCCACATTGTAAAATGCAGCTTCCGGATAGTCGTCCATCTCACCGTTCAAGATGGCCTTAAAACCGCGGATCGTTTCCCCAAGCGGCACATAGATTCCGGGAATACCGGTAAACCTCTCCGCCACATGGGTGGGCTGCGCCAGAAATCTTTGGATCTTTCTGGCATGGCTGACCGTTTGTTTATCCTCGTCACTCAGCTCATCCATGCCCAGGATCGCAATGATATCCTGCAATTCATTATACTTCTGTAAGACCTCCTGCACCGCTCTCGCCACCTCATAATGTTCCTGTCCCACAATGTCCGCTTCCAGGATACGGGAGGTGGAAGCCAGCGGATCCACTGCCGGATAAAGGCCCTGTTCCGCAATCTTGCGGCTAAGTACAGTGGTGGCGTCCAAATGGGAAAAGGTCGTGGCCGGCGCCGGATCTGTCAGATCATCCGCCGGTACATAGACAGCCTGCACCGAGGTGACAGACCCTCTCTTTGTGGAAGTGATCCTCTCCTGCAAAGCCCCCATCTCTCCCGCAAGCGTAGGCTGATAGCCCACTGCGGACGGCATTCTGCCAAGCAGTGTGGAGACCTCGCTGCCGGCCTGGACAAACCGGAATATATTATCAATAAACAAAAGGACGTCCCTTTTCTCCTCGTCACGAAAATATTCCGCCATTGTAAGGCCCGAAAGCGCCACCCTCATGCGGACGCCGGGGGATTCATTCATCTGTCCGAACACAAGCGCAGTTTTATCCGCAACACCGCTCTCCCTCATTTCCAGCCAGAGCTCATTTCCCTCGCGGCTTCTCTCGCCTACTCCCGTAAATATGGAGTAACCGCCGTGTTCCATGGCTACGTTATGGATCAATTCCTGTATCAACACCGTTTTACCGACTCCGGCCCCGCCAAACAAACCGATCTTTCCACCCTTTGGATAGGGCTCCAGCAAATCGATCACCTTGATCCCGGTCTCCAGTATTTCCACCACCGGCCGCTGCTCCTCAAATTCAGGCGGTTTTCTGTGGATCTCCCACCGGATCTCCTGCTCCGGAACCGGAGGCTTTCCGTCGATGGGCTGTCCCAGTACATTGAACATCCTCCCAAGGGTACACTTTCCCACCGGCACCCGTATCCCATGACCGTCTGCCCTTACCTCCATTCCCCTTGAGAGATTTTCACTTTCAGCCAGCATAATACAGCGCACCGTATCCCTGCCGATGTGCTGGGCGACCTCCATGACCCGCTCCCTGCCGCCCACTGATACGGTCAACGCCTCTCTGATCTTAGGCAGCTGTCCCTGTTCAAATTCACAATCAATGACCGGTCCGGATATTTCCACTATTTTTCCTACCGCCATGAATTTTTGACCTCCTCCAACTCCAGCTGCCTTTTTGCCCGCTTCCTTCTCTGCGCCCTTGCACCGGCTGAGACTTCCGTGATCTCCCGCGTGATCGCAGCCTGTCTCACGCGGTTATATTGCATTGACAGTTCATTCAATATCTTTTCCGCATTCTGATTAGCCGAATTCATAGCTGTCATTCTGGCATTCTGCTCACTGCAGAAGCTGTCCACCAAAGCGCTGTAAATAAAACCGGAGACATAGCTCTGCATCACATTATCCAGCACCGATGAGATGGACGGAAAGAACTCAAAGGGCTGTGTTACCGCTTTTTCATCCGCATTTGAAGCAAAATGCTGCCTGTGAAAGGGAAGTATCCTTGTAGACTTTGCTTCCCCCTCCAGATTCCCCTTCAGGTCCGTATAAATGACAAATATTTTATCCACCTCGTTTCGGACAAACAGATCAAGTAAAATGGCGCTGATCTCCCTCGCCCTGCTTAAGGTTGGATTCTGCGCCGTATAGAGGAAGCTGCGCTCAACAGGAATGCGATGCTTCTTAAAGTACTGCCGCCCGTATTCCCCAACCACAAACAGCTTTGTATCAGGATGCTCCGCCAGCAGCTCCTCCGCCTTTTTGATCGCATTCTGGTTATACGCCCCTGCAAGCCCCTTGTCCGCCGTAATTACCAGACAGGCATAAGAGTGATCGAGGACCCTGCTGCCATCTGCCGGATAGAAATATTTGCTCTCAACATCGCCCGCCGTGCGGAAGATCCGCTTGATCTCTCCCTGCAGGGCAGTAAAGTACGGTCTTGTCCGATCCAATTCGCTTTTCGCTTTTCGCAGCTTTGCGGAGGCGATCAGATACATGGCATTTGTGATCTTCTGCGTATCCCGAATACTGTTCATCCGCAATCTGATTTCCCTGGCATTCGCCATCGCCACCGCTCCTTATTCTTCTTTTACCGTATTCCGGTATTGTCTCGATACTTCAAGTATCCTTTCCCTGCCATCATCCGTAAGCGCCCCGCTCTTCTCGATCTCCATGCAGACGTCAGGAAGCTGCTCCTTTACATATGCGATCAGACCTTTCCCAAATTCCGGAATTCTACGAATGGAAACGTTCTGCATCACATGATTCAGCGCCGCTGTCAGAAGGATCACCTGGTCTACCTGCTTTAAGGGACAGTATTGTGCCTGCTTCAAAAGCTCCATCAGCCCCTGGCCGAAAGCAAGCTGGCGTTTGGTCACTTCATCCAGGTCGCTGGAAAACTGCATGAACACTTCCATTTCCCGATACTGCGCCAGCTCCAGACGTATATCCCCCGCCGCCCTTTTCATCGCCTTTGTCTGCGCATTCCCGCCCACACGGGACACGGACAGGCCCACGTTGACTGCCGGCCTCTGGCCTGCAAAGAAAAGAGAGCTTTCAAGGAATATCTGACCGTCCGTAATTGAAATAATATTTGTGGGGATATAAGCAGAAACGTCGCCCGCCTGGGTCTCCACAATTGGCAGCGCCGTCATGCTGCCGCCCCCCAGCTCCTCCGACAGCTGTGCGGAACGTTCCAGCAGACGGGAATGCAGATAAAAGACATCACCCGGATAAGCCTCACGCCCCGGAGAACGTTCCAGAAGCAGACTGAGCGCCCGGTAAGCTATGGCGTGCTTGGAAAGGTCATCGTACACGATCAGCACATCTTTCCCCTTCCCCATAAAGTATTCTCCCAAGGCGCATCCTGCATAGGGCGCAATATACTGCAGAGGGGCGGCGTCACCGGCAGTCGCAGCTACAACGATAGAGTATTTCATGGCGTCATGCTTTTTGAGTGTTTCCACAAGCTGCGCCACGGAAGACGCCTTTTGACCGATGGCCACATAAATACAGATGACACCTTTTCCCTTTTGATTCAGAATAGTATCCAGCGCAATGGCCGTCTTGCCCGTCTGTCGGTCTCCGATGATCAGCTCCCGCTGTCCGCGGCCAATGGGAAACATGGCGTCAATAGCCAGAAGCCCTGTTTCCATGGGACGATCCACCGGCTGCCTGTCAATGATTCCCGGCGCAGGAGCTTCCACGGGACGATATCCGTCGCCATGTATTTTCCCGCGGCCGTCGATGGGATTGCCAAGGGCGTCGATCACCCGTCCCAAAAATAAATCGCCCACCGGAATGCCTGCCGTTTTACCCGTCCTTTTTACCACACTTCCCTCATATATATCCTGCTCGTCGCCAAAAAGGATACAGCCGATCTCCCCGCGTTTTAAGTCCTGCACCATGCCTCTGATGTTGTTTGAAAAAATCAGTATTTCGCCATAGGTAACGTTTCCCAGGCCGCCCACGGTGGCAATGCCGTCTCCCACAGTCAGGACGATCCCTCTCTCCTGCGCCATGTCAGAGGGCACCCAGTTCTTTACCGCTTCCTGCATAAGGGGGATGATATCGCCCTCCTGCGCAGTAAGCTCCGACCACATAGTTTTCAACCGGTCAAGCTGTTCGTCCATCATCTTTTCATTCATGGGATACCGCCTCCCCATGAAGCATTTTTTCAGTGGCGGCCAGCGCCAGCTCTACGATCTCTTCTTTTGCAGCCTGGAGCATTTTTTCTTTCTCATGTGCAGCCTCTCTTTGCGCCTCCGCAATGATCTGCCCCTTCTGTTCATTGGCTTCCTTCAAAATCGTTTCCGCCGCTTTTTCAGCTTCCCTGGCCGCCTGTTCCTTTTTGCGGCTGATCTCCAGCTCCGCGCCCTCCAAACGTCTCCTGTACTCCTGCTCCTGCGCCTTGAGCTGCTCCAGCCTGTCCGCGGCGGCCTTGTCCATTCCCTGATAATAGGCGGCTCTCTGATCCATAAAGCTTTTTACCGGTTTGTAAAGAAGAAAATATAAGCCTCCCGACAAAATGACAAAATTGAATAAATGAAGCAGTATCTGCTGCCAGTCTATATTTAAAGGGATATTCATAATAACCACGCCTTTCCAAAACCTGCTACAAAACGAAGATGATCAATATGGCAATGATCAACGCATAGATAATAGCTGTTTCAATGAATACCAGGCCCAGCATCAGGCTTGTACGGATCTTCCCGTCCGCCTCCGGCTGTCTGGATATGCCCTCCGAGGACTTTGAAATGGCCCATGCCATCCCAATAGTCGCCACGGCTGCAGGCAGTCCCACGCACACTGCTGCCGCCCATGCCTTACTGCTGCCGGAATCCGTATCTGCCTCCACAGCCTCCGCCGCTTCGGATGCGCCCGCTTCCGCGGCAGATACCGGAATCGGAACCATAAACAGCACCATGATCAACATTATCACTGCAGAAAGCTTCTTTACCATCGACTTCATTTCAATAACCTCCTTTTCAGGTCAATGCCTGCTTTTTCCTTCGTTTGTTTTTTACTTTTTTCTCATGGGGCTCAGATACCTCTCCGTAAAAGAGCGCCGTAAGCATGGTCAGCACATAGGTCTGGATCAACGCATGAAGCAATGTAAACATAATGCCCACTGCCACGGGAAGCAGAAAGCTTAAGTGGATATAAAAGTATACAAGCTCCGTTACCAGCAGCCCGCTGAGCAGCGCCCCGAAAAGACGAAAACTCATGGAGATCGGCAGAGAAAAATCTTTTAATGTGCTTCCGACTCCCCGGAATCCGTTTCCGGCAATACCTCCCGACAAGATCACCAGGTAAGATAAGCAGCCCATTGAGATAGCCCCGTTGATATCAGAAAGCGGAGCCGGCAGGGCGATCGACGCTCCTTCCGTTGTAACGCCCTGTATTCCAAACAGTTCAAACAGCGTCCCGATGAAAATATAAACGCCCGCCGCAAAGACATATGCGCCCAGGAATCTGTTCCTGTGCGGGCTGTTTGACTTTGCAAGGTCATCAAAAAAGCCCACCGCCTGTTCCAGTAAAAGCTGAAATTTCCCCGGAATATACTTAAATCTCGGAATGACAAGGATACGGATGCAGGCTGCGATCAGCAGCAGGACGACCGTAAGGGTAAAAGCCGAAATAAGCGCCGGATTTACATCCTTTATTCCAAACAGGCTTATCTTGTTTGACTCATGCAGTACGGCATCCTTCATAGCTTCCTTGATCGATTCCTGTCTGGCTGCCGAACTGCCGGTCAAGAACACGCCCACAAGCAGCGCCAGCATAATGCCGATCCATATGGCAAGACCTGCTATGCGTTTTTTCCTGCACACACCTGATTCCTCCTTTTCCAAACACTTCCTGTATTTTTACCTGTCAAAATATTTCTGTTCAAACTCGCTGACCGGCATGGGCTTTGCAAAATAATAGCCCTGGAAAATATCGCAGCCTATATCTGTCAGGAAATCCACCTGCTCCCCGGTCTCAACGCCCTCCGTGATCACTTCCATGCCAAGCTGCTTAGACAGGGAGATGATCATCTTGAGGATCGTCCTGCTGCGCTCCTGATGATTCGTCTGCCTTAAGAAGCCCATGTCCACCTTAAGGGTATTCACCGGCATATCCTTGAGCATATTCAGAGAGGAGTAGCCGCTTCCGAAGTCGTCCATCTCCACCAGGAAACCATACTCCTGCAGCCTCTGGATCAGCACCAGCTGCTTTTCAAAATCACTCATGATGGCGCTTTCCGTGATTTCCAGCCGCAGATTGCGGGGCTTTAACTCATATTTTTCCACAAGCCCCGTAAACACCTTATATATATCCGCGAAATAGAAGTCCTTGGGGGAAATGTTCACGGAAATATGGTAATCCGTAAGCCCTCTGTCCTTCCACTCCCGCAGCTTCTTACATGCCTGCTCCCATATGTACATATCCAGCTTACAGATCAGGCCCGTTTTCTCCAGTATCCCGATAAACTCTATGGGCGGGACCAGCCCCCGCTCAGGGTGGATCCAACGCACCAGCGCTTCGCCCCCCAAAACCTTTCCCCTGACGGACACCTGGGGCTGAATGTAAAAGCAGAACTGGCCGTCCTCAAGGGCGGCGCCAAACTCTCCCGTCAGCTTCTGCTCGCTTACAGTGCTCTCCCGGATCCCCTCATCATAATGAGCTATCACGTCCGCAAGGCTGGATTTGATAGTCTTTATAGCCATATAAGCCCTGTCGCACATAACGGAGACCGCTATGTCCCTGTCCACAATGTCATAGACGCCCACGTGCATACAAATGCGGTAGGTGGATGTGCCGCTCATTTCCCCGATACGACGGATCTCACCGGCAAAAACCTCCGGATCAAAGCGTTCCCTGGGCATACATATGGCAAATCTGTCCCCTGAGATCCTGCCGAAAACGGAACCGGGGCCTGCCATCCTCTTAAGTGTGTCTGCAATGTTTATCAGCACCTCATCCCCCACGTTGATGCCGAAAATATCGTTCACCAGCTTAAAATTCTTGATATCGGAGCAGACCATGCAGTAGGTTCCCGGCTCCGCCTCCCGCACCACGTCCGCTACCACATCATAAAAATGCTCCTTATTATAGATTCCCGTCAGGCGGTCGTGGGTGGCACGAAACCGCTCCGCCGCCAGCTTTTCCACCTCTACCGTCTCGTCGTGCATCTTAAAAAAGCAGCCCACGCAGTTTTCACCGCTGTCGCACAGCCGCTTGAAGCTCACGTCATAGTATCTCTTCGCGGAATTTACCTCCCTGGTCTCCTTCCACTCCGCATCCTCCGCATCGGCAAGCTGCCTGCCGTTCATCCACTCCCTGTAATAATCCTCAAAGGGTGCGGAACTCTCCGCCTTGAAAAAGCCGTAGGCCACAGAGTTGGCATAGACGCAGTTACCCTCCAGGTCAAAGCATATCACGCTGTCGTCCATATTCTTGATACTGGAGGACAACAGCCCCTCTACCAGACCCTGGGGAACATATATCACATTGAAATAATAGATCGCCAGCGCCATAATGCCGTAGGTAAGCACGGAAAAGTCTATCTCCAGATCCATTACCAGATAAAGCACATTGGCGGCAATAATGATCAAAAGGCTGATCAGGGTAAGCCAGAATTTTTTGCGGTACATCACCGGCGATTTCACGATCTTTACCACCAGGGGCAGCACGATCAGCACCACCATTCCGTATATGATAAACCTGTGGAAATTATACAGACCGCCGCGCTCTCCGATGCCGTAAAAGAAAGTACCCGCATCCTCCATCAGACCGCAGTGGAAAATAAATACCTTCTCCGTAAAGACATTCAGCAGCATCAGCACGCCGTCTACCGCAACTATCGAATAAAGAACCGCCTTCTGCACAGTCCGCATCTCATAGACATTGGTATACTTCAGCGCATAAAGCAGCATACAGATCAGCAGCACATCCGACACCGTATAGTATATGGCGTACATCAACTCTGCCGAGAATAAAGTGGGCGCGATCAGCGCCGCCGCATAAGCGGCCATGGTACAGGGTGCCGCAATCATTATGTAACGTATGGCCTTCGTCAGCGGGCGTTTATCACGTCTGCCAATTACACAGCTGCAGATAAAAATAGCTGCCGCAAAGATCACCAGCAGCGTCGTATATACATCCCTCATAGCTTATCCCCCGCGTATAAACTCTGTGTATAAACTCTGCCCTTCAACAAATAATACCAGAATATCCCTAAGTTTGTCAATACGGCCGCGAAGCCGGATGTCCTGCTCTTTACGCTACGTTACTTTTTACAGCATTACTTTTTACACGCGCAACGATTTGTGGCGGAACTTCTTTGACAGAATATTATGATTATTATTCTGTTTTATCCGGCAATTTTGTGCTTTCCATGTCAGTTTAAAAATAATTTTAATTTTTTTCAAAAAATGTGTTGACAAATTATTTTTGTTGCACTATAATAAAATCAACAAGAAGAGATAAGAAAAATCTTCCATCCAATTAAATAAAGAGAAAGAAAATTATGTGTGAGTACACGAAAGCAAAGTAACAGATTCCTAATCACCAATCAGGAGGTTACAGTACAGGGTACAAAGATTCGTGAGAAAGCACAACGGTAGAAATGGAAGAAAAGAAGTCAGGAAAAACAGACCGGAAAAAAACAGAATAAAGAAGGAGGTAAAGTCCATTGGATCAGGCAGTTTGAAAGCGCGTATTGATTGAAAAAATCGATACGCGCTTTCTCATGTCCTATTACCCATACTCGAATTTCCAAGGCGCTATTCATGCGAATCTTTCTCAAACGCTTTCGTGCTGATTTCGCCTTCCAGGCCCTCGAAAGACACAACGCATTACAGAAAATACGGCATTTCTTTTTCATAGGTCATTCTCGCTTTTCTTCGCCGCCTTCTTCCGCTTTGCCAGCACGATCACAATAATGATCGACAGCACAAAAAGCACAAGCCCGCCGATTGCCCCGACGCCCAGAAACCTTTTTATCCGCAGGTACTCCGCCGCCTTTGTAATAGAGTTTTCCGCCAGCTCCAGGTACTTTATTGAGCGGACAAACAGGCTGTACTGCACATACTGCCAGACGCAGCCGGCCTCCAGAAGCCCCAGAACCACGGCGGCGCATACCCATTTTGCAAGAGTCCGCTTCTTTCCTGCCGCCGGAGCCTTTTGGGCAGATGCTTTCTTCTCCTTTTTGCGCATAAACAGAAATGCCAGAAGAATCACAAGCAGGCTGGCCAGCAGCGCCCCAAAAAGAGGCAGAAATTCCCGCAGCGCCTGTCCGGCTCTCCCCCCTGGAAAGCTGTTTTCCCTATATAAGGTCAACACCTGCATACTGACATTTCCGTTGCTGTCCGAGGCTTTCAGCTCCACCACATTCTCTCCCGGAGACAGTGTCAGTCCGTAGGAAAAGTCCCCCTGCTCTCCCGGTATAAGCTCCTCCCCGTTCACTGTCAGGCTTCCGCCTTTCACAGAGCCTATGATATCCACATGATCCTCATAAAAGGTCTTTCCGTCCAGATCGTCATACAGCAGTATCTCCGGCGGAAGAGCATCATAATAGATCAGCCTGTCCAGCACATATATAATGCCGCCTTCCCCTTCAAACTCGCCGTATACCTGATTCTGGCCCGGCTGCAGGCTGACCCCCAGCAAACCGGAATCCTTCAGTACAAATTCTCCCTCCTCACCGTTCACGGAAAGGATAAGCATCCGTTCCCCGGATACCGCATATTCCACCTGCAGCTGCCCGTCACCAGTGACATCCGCAGCAGGAGCGCGCAGCGCCTCCCCCTTCTGCAGGTCGATCTCCCACACAAGCGGCTCCGACCACAGGCTCTTTTTCTTACAGGAAAGGCTGACCTGCAGGAGCGTCTCGTCCACCGGATACACCACCTCCGTATCCGTGACGGAGCTGTCCAATTCGCCATGATAGATCTCCCCGGCGCTGCCCGACATGATCACCCGGTAGCTCTTGTCGCCATAGTCCTTAGCATCCTGCCAGTCCAGCTTACAGGTGTGATTGTCCATATCCAGATACACTCTGCCTCCCTGCATAGCCGACGGCAGATCCATATTGGTAAAGGCAAATCCCTCCCCTGTCATGGAATCAAAAACTTCCGCGTCTTGCTCCCGGCTGCTCACCTCCAGCCTGAGAGTGTAGCTGCCGCTGTTCAAGGAACTTAAAGAAGCTGTGACCTGCTCCTCCTGATTGGCCCGCGCCCACCCGGATGAGATCACATCCGACAAGCTGTTATCCTCATCGTTCACCGCCCACAGCTCATAATCATAACGTATATCGCCGCTCTCACTATCCGCCTGAAAAGAGACCGTCAGGCTCTCCCCTTCCATTCCCTCCAGCCTCACATATTGGATCCACAGCCCGTAAGACTCATCCAGGACGGAATACTCGATTTCAATGTTCGCCCCTCTGTCATATTCCACCCACCAGGCGCCCTCCTCCGCATCCGTCACCCGATAAGTGCTCCACAACTCTCCCTCGGCAAACTCAAGCCCTTCATCCCCTTTGGAAAGACGGCTGCCGGAGGGAGAGACAAAGGTAATGTCAATATTTTCCCGGTCAAAGGAAAACAGCACCGTCAGATCCTGTCCTCCGGGCATCATAGCGATCCGGGTGCTCTCCGTCTCCGCACTTGCTTTTATAGTAAATACCGCCGAAAGCAGTACGCACAAAAGCAACGCCAGTATCGGCTTAAAAAACCTGTTTTTGTTTTTCATGATCATAACACCTTTCCTTACGCCTGCGTACTTTTGCGCCTGCTGTTTCTCCGCTGTGCAGACGCGAAAACCCGGCCTTTACCGGCAATTACAGATACCCCTTATTTTTGCCCGCATGGCCGTTCTCGTCAATATAGTAGAAATTACCTTTGACTTTCCCGAAGAGATCCTCGTATTTTGTCACCAGCACAAACTGCTTTTTCCCCGCATGGGTAGTGTACAGCCCCAGACAGAGATCTCCTTCCTTTTTGTTCTCAAAATTAAAGAGCCACCACTTTACATCCACCATGGCCGTACCGTTAAGGCACACACCCACAAATCGGCTGTGGGCGTCCAGCTCTCCGGCGCCCGACACCTCTACCTTGGCGCGCCCGTCCGCACTGTCCCACAGAAAGCCCAGCTTCAGCCTGGCGTTTATCCCCTGCACTTCCTCCTCGTCCAGATCCAGCATCTCATTGGTATATTCAAAGCTGCCCAGCTTCAGCCCCGCCTCCGCCAGAGTGATCTCGCTCAGGAATACCAGCTTCGCATCCGCCTCCACCCGGAAGGGCGATATACGGAAGGATGCGGTGGTATCCGGCATTTCCAGAACACTGATGTCACCCACAAACTTTTCCAGCTTGGGGAAATACTCACTGACCTTCCCGCAGCTCAAAGACATAGACCCTTCAAACACCAGACTTGTCCACTGCCCGCTCTCCAATGCCTGCTGGATATCCGACACCTGAAAGCCGAAATCATTTGCCTCAATGGGAATGGCCGTGGGCAGCTTGATTCCTTCCGCCAGCTCCAGCTCCAGCTTCACGGCGTCTACCTTATGGCCCTTCCAGGAGATCTCCGCGCCGATCCCCGACTCCTTGGCAAAAAATGCCAGACTCACCATAGCGCCCACGGTGTATTCATTTTTGATAGTGTCGACCTTCACCTTCACCGAGCCGTTAAAGTACACCGGCGCATTGAACAGGTTCAGGGTATGGTTATAATTTTTGGAATCCGCATCCTTATAGGACGCATCCAGGATCAGACCCACATTTCTGTCCGTGATCTGCGCCGTCCCGTCCAGGGAGAACTGAAACAGCTCCTTCACCCCGCAGGCATTGAGAATATTGTCCTGATAGGGCAATATAGTACTCCCTGTCTTATAATTCAGCCGAATACTGTCCGGGTACAGCTGCACGCTGGGGCTGTCAAACCGCAGCACCCGGAATATGGCAAGCGCCCCCGTCTGTATATCATCCGCCAGCTTTTCATCCCTGTACAGTGTAAAGCCATGCAGCGCCGGAAGATCCAATGCGATTCCCTTCTGCGCAAACAGCGCCCCCAGGCCCTCCGCAGTAGCAGTGTCAAACGACACATAAGAGCCTGCGTTTTCCGTCACCCGGATGGAACTGCCGTTTTCAATGTCCCCCGCAAGCAGCACGTCTCCCTTGAACCGCAGCCAGCCGTTCATCTGCACTCCCTCCTGCAGCAGACAGGAACCGTCGGCGTATTCAATCTTTTTCCCGGAAGTAAACACATATTTTCCAAAGACAGTGGTCTTTTCCTTTCCTGCGGCTATCACCGAGAAGCCGTTCTGCAGCACTACCCTCTGTCCGTCGATAGAGACCTCCACATTGTAGCTTCCCACTGCCACACTGGCGGGAATCGTCAGGACATATGCCTCCTCCGACAGATATTCCGCCGGTATGGTGTAATCCAGCGTACCATTCAGCTTCACACTGACCTTAGATTCCTTTTGAAATCCCGTTCCCCTAAGCTCCACCCGCACATCCTGCAGACCCTTATACAGATATCTGGGCGAGATCCCTGACACGGAGATCCCCCTGCTGACATTCACATTGCCGTCTGCATTTCCTTTCTCCGTCAGATGATACGTCTTAGAGGTCCGCACATTCTCTTCGGGCAGTGACACCTCCAGCGTCCTGCCCCGCATGGTCATGGTATCCACCGCCTGAAAGGTAAGCCTGTACTGGTTATAAAGCTGCTCGTGGAGCATATCATAAAAACCGTTCAGACTATCGCTTTCGGACACATAGACAAAAGAACCGCCGCCGCTGTCTGCAATGGTAGTCAGATAGCCGGTATCTACAGAGGTTCCAAGCCCTATGGTATAGATGGTCACCCCTTTCTCCCCGGCCAGCCCGCCGATCTGCTCATAGATCTCCTGACTGCCGTGAGCGCCGCCGTCCTGTCCGTCCGTCATCAGTATCAGTACATTGTTTTCCCCGCGGCCCCCCGGAAAATCTCCAAGACAGTTCACCACTGCGGAAAACATATCCGTGCCGCCGTCTGCCCGCATACCTTCCGCCATCGCAAGAAGCTTTTCATCGGTGGTGCCGAAGCCTCCGGTCTCCACGATCTGACTGTTAAAGGTCACTACTGCCAGCCGCTCATCCGGATTCTGCTCCGTGATAAAAGTCACCACAGCGTTTTTCAGATCTCCGATACTGTCCGACATACTTCCCGACACGTCGCAGCACAGCAGGATATTGGAACCGGCATAATCTATCTTTTCCAGAGAAAAATCCGTGATCTGCGCCCCGCAGTCATATACCGCCAGCGCGCTTTTCAACTCCTCCGTATCGTTTATGTAATCGCTGGATATCTGCACCTTTGCCGAGATCTGTTCAAAATGCTCCGTATCCACAGATCCGATACTGACAGCGCTCCTGGCGCGGCTCACGTAATCCGCCACCGTCCGGGGGAACGCCTGATAACCCGCCATGCCGCCGGACGCGGAGCTTTCCTCTTCCTCCGGCTCTCTGTCATCGTCCTGCCTCCTGTCAGCATCCGCCGCTTCCTCCTCGGCTGCTTCCGCCATATTTGCGGCTGTATTCACAGCCAGGATCTCCTCCACATCCACAGTCAGGGCATTTTCCATCACTGTGTCCACATAGTCCGGTACGCGCTTGATGTCCTCCAGGTCTCCCTTGCCGTCTATTACATCTGCGATCTGCCCCATTGCGTAAGAATAGCTGTCGTCCAGGCAGTCCCAGGAAGAATAGATCGCATTGCCCAGACAGGTATCGGCGGCGGTCTCGTTTCCGAAATAGCTTTCCACCCTGGCAAGCTCCAGATAGACCTTGCTCCTGTCTTCTCCCGCCCGGACAGCCTGCTCCTGCAGCATACTCTTTATGACCGCCAGCTCCGGCGCTTCCAGCTGCGCCTCAAGGGCCTCCACCCTGGCTTCCCTGGCCTTCCGCTCCTGAACGTTGGCTCCCTTCCTGTTTGCTTTCAGCACCGCCTTCAGCTGTCGTTTCACCTGCCGGGCCTCCCCGGTATCCACACTCTGAAAGGACTCCGGAAAATCAGAATGCTTTACCATTCCGCCCATATAAAGCTCCGCCGCCAGCATCAGTTCATGGTAGGAGGACGTTTCTCCAAGGGCTTTCGTCACCTTGTCGAAGTCTCCGTCCCGCACATAGGTTTCCAGACGGGCACGCTCCAAACAGGGCAGCTCCAAAAGTCCCGGCGCATCCTCCTCAAGTCTGGAAAAAACACGGCGCAGAGACTTGGCCTGTTCCTCCTCCCACACGCCCTTCTCTGCATTTTTCAGCTCCGCCAGCAGCGCCGCACAGTCACGGATCGTTCCTTCCTCCAGATCATAGGCGTCCTCCACTTCCATCCGGATGTCCCGAAGCACAAGAGACTGATCCACCTCAGCTATGGCGGAAACGGTCTGATCACTGCCCTCCTCATAGCCATAGTCCGAAAGCTCTGCTCCTATATCCTGCAGATACCTGAGCATGACCAGGTCCGTCTCGCTGCGGGATACCTTCCCCTGTGCGTACTGTATTTCTCTGGGCGCTATGGACAGTCCCGTCTGATTCTCCAGATAGGCATAAAGCCCCGCCGCTCTCTCACTGCTGCCCTCCGCCAGAAAAATGCGCGCCACAAGAAGCCTGCACTGGTCATCATAGCCATATGCAAGGCTGTACGTCCCCAGCACCTCCTCGGCACTTTCCCATTCTCCTTCCAGATACAGCGCGTTGGCAAACGCCAGAAGCTCCTGCCCGGACGCCTGTCTGTGAGGCTTTTCCTGTTCCGGAAGCTGCAGGATGCCCATTGTGATCATGCCGCCGCTCAGACACCAAAGCAGCAGTACCGAAACTATCTGTTTAATGCCAAACGCCTTCCTGCGCACCAGAAACACCAATGCTCCCACTGCGCCCGGAAGCAGTCCCGCTCCAAGCTGTAATAAAATCCCCATCTCCACCCTCGTCTCGCTGCCAGGCAGCGCTTTCTAAAATTACTTTAAGATCCTGACGCTCTCCCTGTCCACGTCATTGACTCCTATAGTCACCACATCGCCGGGAAAAAATTTCGCCCTGCTGAAAGCCTGCTCCGACCTGCCCACATAGCTTCTGCCTTCGTAGCTGTATCGGATGTACGGGCGGTATGTCTTTCTGTTGACTCCCCAGTCTGCGGCGCCGGAGGTATGTACCTTACGGTCCGTTTCCACTCTGACCTCTTCCACGATACCCTGGGTCTTTGCAGTCACCTTATGCACAGGGCCGCTGCCCCACACCACAGCATACACAAACAAAACCACGATCAAAATCATAAAAACAGAAGAAATAACTCCTGTCACTGTATATCCTCCCTTGTTCCCACTATCTCTCTGTAAGTCAATCTATAAAACAAGCGCCTCGGCCTCAAGGCCATTACAAAGTACAAAAGTTTTGCCCTCTTTATTGATTACCCGCAAATTGCGTACATTACTCTCACAGTCAGGCACTTCTATATTTAAAACATGATTTACAGTATCGACCTGGTAAATCAGCCCTTCAAACATGGTTGCACTCAATATAAGGTTGAAAGTAGCGTTTATCTCATTGTTTGCAATGATATGCATATCGGGATATAGAATACCGCCAATGTCTATATTTACTTTATATAGATTACCATGTGTGCAACCGCCAAATCCTGAAAGCGGAACATCCTTTCTGACCAGTTCAGCTCCAAGCTCCGATGTCAATATATCCTCATCATCTGTCCAGACTGGAATATAAGCTCCCGTGTCCAACAACGCAGTAAGGCCATTATTTAATATCACCACAGGTCTTTTCCTGGTATTATCTAACTTCAAGGTATATTGCTTCATAATATTCCTACCATCCCAAGCTGCATATAACCCTCCGGGTTCGTATGACGGGAAATGATTTCGCCTTTTAGTACTAATCTTGTCAATTCCGACTTCGTTTTATCCGCATACTTAACAACGGCAGACGCTACTGATATACCGTCGTCATCCTGATACTGAACATCAACCAGCCCAACCCATTGATCCGGATATTTTTCCTGTATCTGTTCCCATGTCATCCGCTCTGCCATAAACGCAACTTCCTTTCCCATTTTAATAACCTGCTGCATTCTTCAATTTTCGTTCATCTTTGCCAGCTTTGCCGCCTGGTCGGCAGCGATACAGGCGTCCAGGATCTCCTGAATGTCCCCGTCCATCACCTTGTCCAGCTTATAGATAGTAAGACCTATGCGGTGATCCGTGACGCGCCCCTGAGGAAAATTATAGGTGCGTATCTTCTCGGAACGATCCCCTGTGCCGATCTGGCTTCTTCGCATTTCCGCCTCCGCGTCGTGCCTCTGCTGCTGCTCAATGTCATACAGCTTTGCCTTCAGCAGAGCAAACGCTTTCGCCTTGTTCTGTATCTGGGACTTCTCCGTCTGACTGTACACCACAATGCCCGACGGATAGTGGGTCAGGCGCACTGCAGAATCCGTGGTGTTCACGCACTGGCCTCCGTTTCCGGAAGCCCTCATCACGTCGATCCGAATGTCCTTGTCATCTATCACAATGTCTATGTCCTCATCCACCTCCGGCATCACAGCCACGCTGATAGTGGAGGTATGGATACGCCCGCCGCTCTCCGTCTCCGGCACACGCTGTACCCGATGCACGCCGCTCTCATACTTCATTTTGGAGTATGCGCCCTGGCCGGTGATCATAAACTGCACTTCCTTCATACCGCCAATGCCGATCTCATCGGCATTCATGGTCTCCACCTTCCACCTCTGGCTCTCCGCATAATGCACATACATACGATAGATCTCCGCCGCGAACAGCGCCGCCTCATCTCCGCCCGCACCTGCGCGGATCTCCACGATAACATTCTTGTCGTCATTGGGATCCTTCGGCAAAAGCAGGAGCTTCAACTCCTGCTCCAGCTCCTCCACCCGTTTCCTGCTGTCATTCAGGGTCTCCTTGATCATCCCCCTCATTTCCTCGTCATTCTCTTCCTCCAGCATTTCCAGGGAATCGTCGATATCCTGCTTACATTTCTTATACTCCCTGTAGGCTTCCACAATGGGAGTCAGATCGCTCTGCTCCTTCATCAGCTTCCGAAACCTTTCCTGGTTGTTCGCCACCGACGGCTCATGGAGCTCGCCCATGATTTCCTCAAAACGGATCAGCAGATCCTCTAACCTGTCAAACATACAGCTCTCCTACTTTCCACAGCATCATTCCGGCATATTTTCAAAACGCCGCGTCCCGCACACCACTCTGTCCATTCCCGCGTAATCGTTGATCAGCATCACCTGCAGGAAGCCGGCCTGCTCCATCAGGCGGCTCACCGCCTCTCCCTGATCATATCCTATTTCAAAAAAGAGCATACCGCCCCCTTGCAGATACCGGGGACATTCCTCCAGTATCCGCCTGTAAAATAAAAGCCCGTCCTCGCTGCCATCCAAAGCCAGCCGGGGTTCATTGTCCCGCACCTCCGGCATCAGGGTATCAACCACATCGCTTTCTATATAAGGCGGATTCGAGACGATCAGATCAAACTTTCCCTCAACCTTCTCAAACAGATCGCTCTGCACAAAGCTGACATGGGAGCCCACAAACATATCGGGAAGCTCCGGTGATTCCCCGGCCTCTCCCGAACCCGCCGTTTTGCCCGGTTCTCCCGACCTGTTCCGCACTGCCTGCTCTCCCAACAGCTTCACTGCATTCCGCTCCGCCACCTTCAGGGCTTCCTCTGACACATCCACGCCCACGCCTTCACAATTATTGGAATAGTGGAGCAGGCTGATCAAAATACAGCCGGAACCGGTACACATATCCAGCACCCGCATACCGTCATGCAGCTGCGGCAGCACTTCCTCCACCAGTATCTCCGTATCCTGCCTGGGGATCAATACATACTCGTTCACGTCAAACTCCAGTCCCATAAAGTCCTGTACTCCGGTGAGATGCTGAAGCGGAATGCGCCGCGAGCGCTTTTCCACCAGTTCCCGGTAGGCGTTCTCCTCTTCCCTGCTCACTTCCCTGTCACCATGGGCAAGCAGCGTGTTCCTGTCTGTGCTGCAGACAAACTCCAGCAGCAGCCTCGCATCTGCATCCGCATCCGGAACAGACGCCGCCGACAGGACAGCCTTTCCCATATTATAAGCTTCCCTGTACTCCATGTTCCTGCTCCTCCGAAAATTCTTCCACGCCGTCGTAGGCTGGCTGTTCCTCCGCAAATTCCTCTCCGTCTCCGTAGGACGGCTGTTCCTCTTCTTCCTGCATCCAGGTCTCGTCTACCTCATAGCCGAAATTATCATAGAGAAAGGTTTTCCAGTCAAACACGGCTTCCACCGCCGCAATCGCCACTTCCACCATCTCCCTGTCCGGCTCTTTGGTGGTCATCCTCTGGATCCACATACCCGGCAGAGAAAGAATCAGCACAAAAATATTGTTGCTGCGGCCCGCCAGCCTGATAAGCTCATAGGAGATCCCTGCCACCACCGGCATCAGCAGGATGCGCAGGATCACCCGCTGCAACGGATTATCCACCCTGATAAAAAAGAACAGGACCACGCTGACGATCAGCACGAAGAAAATAAAGCTGGTGCCGCATCTTCTGTGCAGTCTGGAGCTTCTCATAACATTGTGTACCGTCAGCGGACGCCCCTTCTCAATACAGTTGATGCACTTGTGCTCCGCGCCGTGATAGCGGTACAATCGCCGAATATCCTTCATAAGGCTGATCGCCCAGACATAGAGAATGAAAATGGCAATACGGATCGCACCTTCAATGATCGCCATCAGAGACTCATTGCGCACAAAGCCACGGAAAAAGTCTGCCAGATAATATGGCAGCACAATAAAGATACCCACTGCCAGCGCTATGGAAAACAAAGTCACCAGCGTGGTCGCCAGCTTTTCGCCGCCACCGCCTGAAGCCTTTTCACTCTTCGGCGCCTTTTCATCCTCCCCCTCGTCATAAACAGAGGCGGAGAAATTGATACATCTCATTCCCAGCACCAGGGAATCTATGAAGTTAAAGACGCCCCGGATAAAAGGAATCTCCTTGATCTTACTGCCATGAAGCAGTCCCTGATAATTTTCCAGCTCCACGGAGATCTCACCGTTTGCCTTCCGCACGGCAACCGCGTATTTCTCCTGGTTTTTCATCATAACGCCTTCCAGCACCGCCTGGCCGCCGATACCGGAATAGCACTTCTTTCTTCTCTTCGCCATAAATCTTATCTCCGTTCCGGTCGCATGAACAGAAA
The DNA here is from genome assembly GCA_023663285.1 of Bacillota bacterium. Classification (GTDB taxonomy): domain Bacteria; phylum Bacillota; class Clostridia; order Lachnospirales; family Lachnospiraceae; genus Acetatifactor. Next base: position 6,631 of record JAMPHT010000026.1, on the reverse strand, counting down.
AGGTTGAGATACAAGCACCTCAACCTTTTTTGCGATTCCTATTTAACGCCGTATTTCTTGTTGAACTTCTCAATACGTCCATCGGCTCTTGCTGTCTTTTGCTGGCCGGTGTAGAATGAATGGCACTTGGAACAAACTTCTACGTGGATCTCAGGCTTCGTGGAGCCGGTCACAAAAGTGTTGCCGCAGTTGCAGGTTACAGTTGCCTGGTAATACTGGGGATGGATTCCTTCTTTCATCTTCTTTCACCTCTCTATATAGTTACATACTGCTATTCTTCGTTCTCATCCGCACTGCCTATGGAACCACAAACAGCGGTATTATTGTAACACAAGGTTTGTACACTTGCAACCCCTAATTTTAAGAAAAACATCCTAAATTTATTCTTCGAGAAGAACAAGTTTATATAATTATATAAACTTGTTCTTCTTTACCATCTGCACAAATTCAAAGTTACTTCTGGTCCTTGAGAACATATCCAGTATCCTGTCCGTGGCCTCATCCGGCTTCATGCCGTTCAATGCCTTCCGCATAATATTGATTGCGTCCAGCTCGTCCCGATTCAGCAGCAGGTCCTCTCTCCTGGTGCCGGATTTTGCCAGGTCAATGGCCGGGAAGATCCTCTTTTCCGAAAGCTTACGGTCCAGCACCATCTCCATGTTGCCCGTGCCCTTGAATTCCTCGTACACCACATCATCCATCTTACTTCCCGTCTCAACCAGCGCCGTGGCAAGGATAGTCAGGCTGCCCCCCTCCCGCATATTTCTGGCTGCGCCGAAAAACCGCTTGGGCATATGCAGGGCCGCCGGGTCAAGACCGCCGGACAATGTGCGCCCGCTGGGGGGGACCACAAGATTGTACGCCCTCGTCAGGCGGGTGATGCTGTCCAGGAGAATGACCACATCCTTCTGGTGCTCCACCAGACGCTTTGCGCGCTCTATCACCATCTCAGACACTCGCTTGTGATGCTCCGGCAGCTCGTCAAAGGTAGAGTAGATGACCTCCACGTTTTCCCCGTGGATAGCCTCCTTGATATCCGTCACCTCCTCAGGGCGTTCATCGATCAGCAGGATCAGCATATGCATCTGGGGATTCGTGCGCAGGACGGACTTTGCCACCTCTTTTAACAGCGTTGTCTTTCCGGCCTTGGGGGGAGACACGATCATACCGCGCTGCCCTTTGCCCACCGGGCTCACCAGATCCATGACCCGCATAGCCACGCTGCATCCCGGCATTTCCAGCCGGATACGCTCGTTGGGGAAAATGGGCGTCATATCCTCAAAGGCCGTCCGCTTTGCGGATTCCTCCGTGGTATATCCGTTGATCGTACGGATGAACAGCAGGGCGCTGAACTTCTCCTGCTGGGTCTTGACCCGCTTGTTGCCCCGGAGTATATCGCCGGTCTTTAAGCCAAACCGGCGGATCTGACTGGGCGCCACATAGACGTCGTTCTCACCGGGCAGATAATTCTCACAGCGGATAAAGCCGTAGCCATCCGGCATGACCTCCAGGATACCGCTGGCTTCCTCGCCGCTGTCCAGCTCTCTGGGATAGGTTTTTTCATCATAGACCTCATTGCTTCTGAGCGGACGGGATACCGCCGCCCCCTCCGCCGCAGGCGCTGCATTTTCCGTCTTTGCAGGCGCGTTCTCCGCCTTCGGGGCATTTTCGCTTTTCACTGCAGCCGGGGCATGGGGATTCTCGGCGCGTCCGCCCCCTTCGCTCCGTCCCCCGCTCTCGGTATGGGACGCTGCCTCAGTCCGGGCAGGACCCGCATTTCTCTGGGACGCAGGTCTCCCCTGCCCCGCTGTCTGACGCTTGTAAGCAGGCCTCCCCCCGCTGCCCAAGGTCTGGGACGCCGCCTGGGCCGGAGCTGCTTCTCTGGCCTTTGCCGCCTTTTCCTGCTCCTCCAGCTTCTTAAGCCTCTCATCCTCCGCCAGCATAGCCTCTACAATCTCAGCCTTCTTCATAGTTGAAGTGCCTTTCAGCCCGCGCACCTTCGCAAGCTCCTTTAACTGTACAAGCGCCAGTGATTCATATTTTTCTCTCATAAAATCCTCCTCAAAAACACATAAAATAAAAGCAGCTTTCCTATCCACAATACAAAAACGGGAATTACGGCAAGACGGTCATCGACGGGGTTCATCGACATGATTCCTTGATACTTTGATTGACTTCTCTTTATTAAGTACACTTTTTATTATAATACACTTTTCCTAAAATAGGAAGTCCTAATTTTTTGCAAATGTAAACTACAGAACTCCTCAGCCATTTCATACTTGCATACAATCACGAATTATTATATGATAATACATATTCAGGAAAAGAGGTACTGCTATGACAACCAACGAAAAAGCACTGTTGATGCACGAAAAATGGAACGGGAAGCTGGAGATCGTCTCCAAGGCCCCTGTGAGATCCAGAGAGGATCTGTCCGTGGCATACACTCCCGGCGTGGCTGAGCCCTGCAAGGTCATTGCCAAGGACAAAGAGGCGGCTTACAAATATACAATGAAGGCCAATACCGTGGCTGTGGTCTCAGACGGAAGCGCCGTCCTGGGGCTGGGCAATATCGGTCCCCACGCCGCTATGCCTGTCATGGAGGGAAAAGCCGTTCTCTTTAAGGAATTCGGCGGAGTCAACGCAGTGCCGATCTGCCTTGACACTCAGGACACCGAGGAGATCATCAAGGCGGTCACCTGGCTCGCTCCCGGCTTCGGCGGCATCAACCTGGAGGATATCAGCGCCCCCAGATGCTTTGAGATCGAGGAACGCCTGAAGGAGCTTCTGGACATTCCTGTGTTCCACGACGATCAGCACGGTACCGCCATCGTCGTCCTTGCCGGCATCATCAACAGCTTAAAGGTAGTGAAAAAGAAAAAAGAGGACTGTAAGATCGTGATAAACGGAGCCGGAAGCGCAGGCGTCGCCATCACCAGGCTGCTTTTGACTTACGGCTTTCCCAACATTATTATGTGCGACAAGACGGGCATCCTGTCCGGATCCACGGAAGGCTTAAACTGGATGCAGCAGAGAATGACGGAGGTGACAAATTTGGGGAACGAGACCGGCACTCTGGCGGACGCCCTGAAAGGCGCAGATATCTTCGTAGGCGTTTCCGCTCCCAACATCGTGACCCCCGATATGGTGGCTTCCATGAACCACGACGCCATCCTCTTTGCCATGGCAAACCCTGTTCCTGAGATCATGCCGGATGCGGCCAAAGCCGCCGGCGCAAGAATAGTAGGCACAGGCCGCAGCGATTTTCCCAACCAGGTCAATAACGTGATAGCCTTCCCCGGTATCTTTAAGGGGGCGCTGGAGGGCCGGGCTGCCCGGATCACGGAAGAAATGAAGCTGGCGGCAGCTGAGACCATAGCGGGCCTGGTGCCAGAGGACGAGTTGAACGAGAATAACATCCTGCCCGAAGCCTTTGATCCGAAGGTGGCAGAGCTGGTGGCCCAGGCGGTAAAATCCCATATCCGGGCATAAAAAAGCGGACATTATCCGCTTTTCATACGGAAAATTTGAGTTTTTTCCCGCGAAGTTCAATACCAATGAGTCCTGTGGGCACATTTTGCTTCGCAGCGAGGTTATTGGCTGTGCCACATATGACTATGCCGCATATACGGCAGAATGAGAGGAACTATGATGCATGATCCGCTGACTCTCTATAAGTTGATCGTACTGTATATGCTGAACCGGGTGACCTTCCCCATGACTACCGCGCAGGTCAGCGACTTTATCCTGGGACGGGATTACACAAACTTTCTCACGCTGCAGCAGGTAATAAACGAATTGACGGATGCAAAGCTGATCTCATCGGAGACTATCCGCAACCGGACCCATCTGTCCCTCACGGCGGAAGGGCTGGAAACGCTGAACTTCTTCCAGAACCGGATCAGCGACTCCATCAAGCAGGACATCAATACCTACTTTCGCGAGAACGAATACTCCCTGCGCAACGAGGTCTCCGTCCTGGGCGATTACTATAAGTCCACCTCCGGAGAGTACGAGGCGCATCTGGTGGCAAAGGACAGAGGCGTCAGCCTGGTAGATATCACCCTGTCCGTACCCGACGAAAGCATTGCCGCCTCCATCTGCGACAACTGGCAGAAGAAGAACCAGCAGATCTATCGACTGCTGGTTCAGGAACTGTTCTGAATGTGAAGTACCTGCCGCTCTCGATCATTCCGGAAGCTCCCCCGCCTCCTCCTTCAGCTTTTTCATATGTTCCCTGATCTTCACCTCATACCCGTTTCCCGTGGGCCTGTAAAATTCCTTCCCGTCCAGCTCATAGGGCAGATACTGCTGCCTCACATAATGACCCGGATAATCGTGGGCATACTTATAGCCTGTGCCGTGGCCCAGCTTTGCGGCGCCCTTGTAATGAGCGTCCTGCAAATATACCGGGATCGGCAGGCTGCCTGTCTGCTCCACGGTCTGCATGGCTTCAAAAACAGCGCTGCTGCTGGCATTGCTCTTAGGTGCGCAGGCAACGTAGGCCGCCGCCTGGGCAAGAATGATCTGAGCCTCCGGCATTCCGATCCGCTCCACCGCCAGGGAAGCGTTCGTAGCGACTACCAGCGCCTGGGGATCTGCATTTCCCACATCCTCCGCCGCGCATATCATGATGCGCCTGGCAATAAACGCCGCCTCTTCCCCCGCATAAAGCATCCGCGCCAGATAATACACCGCCGCATCCGGGTCGGAGCCCCTCATGCTCTTAATGAAGGCGGAGATCGTGTCATAGTGATTGTCACCCGTCTTGTCATACCGGACAGCCCGCTTCTGGATACACTCCTGCGCCACCTCCAGGGTGATATGTATCTTTCCGTCCTCGCTGCGGTTGGTGGTCATGATCCCCAGCTCCACCGCATTCAGGGCGTGTCTTGCATCTCCCCCGGAGAGTTCCGCCAGAAAATCCAAAGCCGCCTCGTCGATCTGAGCGTTATACGCCCCCATCCCCCGGTCCGTGTCATAGACTGCCTTGCGGATAAGCTCCTTCACCGCCTCCACGGGGATGGGCTTCAGCTCAAAGATAACAGACCGGGAGATCAGCGCCCCGTTCACTTCAAAATAGGGATTCTCCGTAGTGGCCCCGATGAGAATCAGGGTGCCGTCCTCCACAAAGGGAAGCAGATAATCCTGCTGCCCTTTGTTAAAGCGGTGGATCTCGTCTATAAACAGAATGGTGCGCTTTCCGTACATTCCCAGGGTATCCCTGGCCTTTGCCACCACCTCTTCCATATCCTTCTTGCCCGCCACGGTGGCGTTGATCTGGGTAAACTCCGCGCTGGTGGTGTTGGCGATCACCCGCGCCAGAGTAGTTTTCCCCGTTCCCGGCGGCCCGTAAAAGATGACGGAGCTGATTTTATCCGCCTTGATGGCCCGGTACAGCAGCTTGTCCCTGCCGATGATGTGCTCCTGCCCCACCACCTCGTCCAGGGTCCTGGGACGCATCCGCGCCGCAAGGGGCGATTCCTTTTCCATACTGGTGCTGCGCATATATTCAAAAATGTCCATCTTTCCGCCCTCTGTTACTTCTCACCCCGCAGCGTCACCCGGTTTTCATGGACCGTCACAGACTTTAAGCTGCGCAGAAAGCTGGAGATACGGCTGTATCCAAACTGCCTGAAATCCAGCTGCTTATACTTTTTGTGTAATTCGTCGTTCAGTGTGGAGAGATTGTCGATCATACCGCCGCTTAGCTGGATCATACTGCATATCTCCCGCTCCAGCTCCGCCTTGGTGAGGGTGGAACGCCGCTCCACATAATACTGGTTGTTCACCTTCTTCACATTCAGGTCGGACAGCTCCTGGGACACCATGGTGCTGAGCTTTGTATACCCGTAATTGCGGACGTCGAAATCGGAGAACCTGTCATTTAAACGGTTCCCGATCTGCGCCAGATCCACCTGCTTTCCGTCATTCTCATTGATCAGGGCCAGGATCGCCTGCCGCACCTCCATGACAGAGGTAACGTTCTGCTCCTCGCTCCCCTCCATATTATCACTGCCCTCCAGCGCCTTGTTCTGCTCCGCCACCAGATTCAGGTGGATAAACCTGTTGCAGGCTCTCGTCAATGCCGGAGGCGTCTTGGACTCCCCCATCCCCAGGACGAACATACTCTCCTCCCGAAGCCGCATGGCAAGCCTGGTAAAATCACTGTCGCTGGTCACCAGGCAGAAGCCCTGCACCTTATTTTTGAATAAAATATCCATGGCGTCTATCACCATGGCCATATCCGTGGCATTTTTCCCCGTGGTATAGGAAAACTGCTGCACCGGCATAATGGAATGCTCCAGCAGCATCCCCTCACTCCAGCCGTTGGCCCTGGACCAGTTTCCGTAGATCCTGCGGTAAGTTGACAGGCCGAACTTGTCCAACTCCTCAAAGATGGTAGCCGCATACTTGGAACTGATGTTGTCCGCGTCGATCAGCACCGCAAACTGCATCCTGGCACTTGTGATATTTTCAATATTTTCTTCCATATTCCGCTCCTGTTTTATACTAAGACTCGAACTCAATAATGATCATACTTCCACTTCAGGAGATCGTCAAGGGGGTCTCATCTGACATTTCCCCGCTCCGCATACGATACACCCGATCGCAGAGGATATCGATGTCC
>JAMPHT010000025.1 GCA_023663285.1 Bacillota bacterium | reverse complement strand
GGGAAGATTATCTTTATTGGCAGACTGAAGACCGAAAGACACTTAAAAAAATCAACCAGCTGATCAAGGATATTGAGAGAAACGGTAATGAAGGATTAGGTAAGCCGGAACCTTTAAGCGGAAATTTATCTGGTTATTGGAGCAGAAGAGTCAATGATAAAGACCGTTTGATCTACAGAATAGATGAAGACAATATATATATTCTGGCCTGTCGATATCATTATGCAGATAAATAAATTTTCCCCACCCCCTTGAAATCCCTCGCAGTTTATGATAAGATAATGATTCGTGATGAATCAATTCCTTGCTCGCACCTTGGATGCGGGCCAGAGACCAAAAGGAGGTAACAAGATGAACAAGTATGAATTAGCCGTAGTTGTGTCCGCTAATATCGAAGATGATGCAAGAGCAGCAGTGATCGACAAGTGCAAGGCTCTGGTTGAAAGATTCGGCGGCGTTATTGCGGAAGTGGACGAGTGGGGCAAGAAGAGACTTGCCTATGAAGTTCAGAAGATGAAAGAGGGCTTTTACTACTTCATCAAATTCGACGCTGAGAGTACTGCGCCCGCTGAGATCGAGAGCCGTGTCCGCATCATGGACAACGTCATCAGATACTTGATTGTACGACAGGACGAGGCTTAACAGAAAGCGAGAAGAGTAGATTATGAACAAAGTAATTCTTATGGGACGTTTAACGAGAGACCCTGAGGTGAGATATTCCCAGGGAGCCAGCCAGACCGCAGTGGCAAGATTTTCCGTGGCAGTGGACAGGAGATTCAAGCGCGAGGGTGAGCCTGACGCCGATTTCTTCAACTGCACCTGCTTTGGCAAGCAGGCGGAGTTTGTGGAAAGGTATCTGCACAAGGGCACCAAGATCGTCTTGAGCGGCAGAGTCCAGAACGACAATTACACCAATAAAGAGGGGCAGATGGTTTACAGCGTCCGCATTATGGTGGATGAGATCGAATTTGCCGAGAGCAAGAACGCTTCCGGCGGCAACGGAGATGGGGGCTATAACGGCGGTTATAACAATGGAGGCTATGGCGACAGAGGCAGCAGCGCGCCAGCAGCATCCGGAGCAGGCGACGGCTTCATGAACATCCCGGACGGCATTGACGAGGAGTTACCGTTTAACTAAGTTTGATTTAAGATAGGAGGCATATAAAATGGCTTACAATAAAGCAGAGAAACCCGATGCGCCGGTAAGGAAAAAGGGCGGGATGCACAGAAGGAAGAAGGTATGTGTATTCTGCGGCAAGGATAACGTGATCGATTACAAGGATACAAACAAGCTGAAGAGATATGTGTCCGAGAGAGGCAAGATCCTGCCCCGCCGTATCACCGGCAACTGTGCAAAGCATCAGAGAGCGCTGACCGTAGCTATCAAGAGAGCGCGCCACATTGCTTTGATGCCCTATGTTCAGGACTAGATAAAAGAACTAAAAATGAAAGGACCGGCGCCCCACGAAATATGTGGGAGAGTCGGTCCTTTGTCTATATACCTTTTGCAGTTTTGCGCAGCCTGCTTTATACTTCTTCAGCCTCGTTGCTGTCGTTACAGCTTTCAAACGGTTTCCGCACAGCCTGTCGGAAGCTTCCGTCACGTTCTTGCCCTTCCCGTAGAGTCCCGGACGATCAATGCGGGCTCGATCAATTGCAGCGGCGGAAGGGGGGCAGAGCTGTAAACGCCCTCTACGGTGGCGATCAGCTTTTCCGCAAAATCATCATAATTATAATCTATGCTTGTAAGCCTCGGCGTCACCACATTGCAAATGAGAGTGTTGTCGTAGCCTACCACGGATATGTCATCGGGGATCCGAAGCCCCTGCTCCAGAATGCAGTTCATAGCGCCTGCGGAAGCTGAATCATTGATGCCGATGATGGCGGTGGGGATATTCTTCAGCGCAAGCAGTTTGCGGGTCTGTATATAGCCGGTTTCGTAATCGTAGCTGCCGTAGGTCTCATAGTATTCGGGATGGCAGGGAATCTGGTATTTTGCCAGGATCTGTTTATAACGCATTCTCTTTTCGTAGGAGGCCGCCACGCTGTCAAGACCGCCTACCAGAGCGATGTCCTTATGTCCCAGGCCGATCAGGTGCTCCATGACCAGATCCATGGTCTTGATGGCGTCGATGCGTACCTGGCAGCAGGAAGTGCCGTCCAGCTTACCGGTGAGGATGACGGGAATGGAATTGCTGACCTGGTTCACCTTTTCCACAAAAGCTTCGTTGGAGTGCAGATCGTCCGCCCGGCCGCCCACCAATATGATAGCGTCCACCCTCTGCTCTTCCATAAGGACCAGCTGCTGCTCCTCGATCTCCTGCTGTCCCAGAGAATTTTCCAGAAGGAGGGAATAACCCTTGGCACGTGCCGCCTGTTCGCAGGCTACGAACAGATTGGCATAATAGGGATTGCGGACGTCTGCCATAATGATGCCGATGACCTTGCGGCGGGTCTCGGTCAGCCCTCTTGCCAGGGCGTTGGGTCGGAAGTTATATTTGGCGATGACCGCCCGGACCGCCTCCTGCTTGTCAGATTTTACCTTTGCATTGCTTGTCAGCACTCTGGACACAGTGGCGGGAGAGACGCCTGCCTCTCTTGCAATGTCGTAAATTGTGATTTTCTTTCCCTCTAAGGCTCGTAAGTCTTCCATAACTGCAGTGCCTTTCCCTTTGATTCCTCTCAATAATGGTATGTACGAGCTTTCCTTTGAAATGTGAAAGCGCTTTCATGAACGAGGACCATAATGCTCTTTCAGCCGTATAGCTGCGGAGCACCTATATGATATGCCATTATACACCAATTAAGGAAATTTGTCACTAGCCGAAAAACAGCGGAAGGAATACGGGAACATATGACCGAAAGCATATCTCGAAACCGATTTCCTGTCATTTTCGGGGCAATGGCGGCATAAATAAATATATGCACAAAAATGCAAGGTGAAAATTTGTATAAAATGACAAAATAGACAATGGATTCTAAAAAATGAAAAAAAGACATTGACAAAATGTCCATGTAAATTTATCATATAAATATGAAACCGATTTCAAAAACGGCGATCAATAAAGGAGGAAAAGGATGAAAAAGAAAGTAGTAGCCTTGATGATGAGTGCTGTTATGGCTTTCTCACTGGCAGCCTGCGGCGGTAGTGCCGAGACCGGCGGCAGCGCTGAATCGAGTGGGGGGGGTACTTCTCAGGAGCCCAGTGAGAGCACACCGGAAAGCACGCCTGCGCCGGAGAGCACGCCTGCGCCGGAGGTCCCGGCGGAAACCACGGTGATCCGCTACGGAACCCACTGGGTAAACGCTCTTGACCCTTATCATGTGGATGATGTGACGGGCGAGTATACCATGGGCGAGTCAGAGAGACAGGCAGCCCTTGCCGGACTGGACGCTATCAAGAACGAGTTGAACGTGGAATTTGAGTTTATTCAGTATGCGGAGGATACCCGTACCGAGCTGATGACCAGCGTATTGGCGGGAGACCCTGTCTGCGATATTGCAGTGCTGTGGGGTGGTTCCGAAGCAACGGTCCTGGCACAGAATATCCTGCAGAAGCTGGACGATTATGTAGGTCTTTTCGAGGATGATGAGAATTCCTGGCTTCTGGACGAGGCGCTGTTCGGACATTATTATCTGCTGGACAACGATATGGATTACGTGCCCTATTTCCCTCTGGTGGTGAACCTGACCCTTCTGGAGCAGGTAGACGCCCTGAAGGATGACAGCGGCAAAACCATCTATCCCATGGATCTTTATTTGAATGGCGAGTGGACCTGGAGCACTTTTGAGGATTACCTGACCAAGGTAGACGCTTATTACAGCAATGTGGCGGCTCCCGCGGATGCAGGCTTCTATGACACGGTCCAGGCATATGAGACAGATTTCCGCTATGCGGCTCTGGCAGCCATGTATGCCAACGGCAGCGGAATTTACAGAGACGGCGCTATTGCGGCGGACTCCGACGCCTCCATCGAGGCAGTGCAGTTTATTGACAAGTTGCGGACTGCAGGACTGCTGACAGACTGCGGACTCTATGACGACGGTTATGTGCCCCAGTGGTGTGAGGGCGGAAATGATTTTGGCCGCGGCGCTACTGTATTTTCGGATGTGCCTAACTGGTCCATCGGCGGCTATGCTTCCTCCTGCGGCGATCGTGGAGAGAGCATTGCCATCATTCCCTGGCCCAGAGCAGACCGTCTGGCTGCTGACAGCGATGATTACAAGCAGGTGCTGAATATGGGCGACAGCGTAGGCATCCTGAAGGGCAGCAAGGTTGACACAGAGCTGGCGCTGAAAGCATATATCCTTTACTGGAATACCTATTATAAGTCCCTTGGCGGCGTTGATTCTGTGACGCAGTACAAGGATTCCGCATCGGCTAATGTGCTGGCGGGCTATGGCGTTGACCTTTATAATGAGGAGTACGGCGATGATGCGCTGGCTTGCTTCCAGGCTATCGCAAACAACCTGGCAGGAAATCCTGCAGGACTGCTGGGCATCTGGGAGAACAACGACGCTTCCTTTGCGACCCTGCTGGGCAAGTCCCTGACGGGCGTGGACGGCACCTCATCCTATGACGTGACCATCAAAGCAAACAAGGACGCCATGAACAACCTGATGAGCGACATTGCCAACAGCCTGGCGTCCGACACCATCCATGACAACCAGAAGCCTTCCATTACCAAGGAGACCGTTGTAGTTCCCGTGGGAACCAAGTATGAGGATATCGACTGGACACAGTACTTTACCGCGGAGGATTCCGTTGACGGCGTCTTGGATCCCGCAAGCGCGACCTTTGAAGATATGACCGGCGGCAGCTTCCAGGAGAGTCTGGATACCGTAGGCATTTATGAGGGCGACAGCTCCGTGAAGATCCATATCAGCGATTCCTCAGGCAACGAGGAGACCTCCCGGTTCAAGGTCGTGGTATATGACCCTGACAATACCGCAGCTCCCGTGATCACGCCTAAGGCGGAGCCTGATACCGTAGCGGTGGATACCGACGCTTCCGGCATCGACTGGAAGAACTTCGTGGAGTCCGCAGTGGATGCAGACGGTCTGGATGTGATCGACAGCATTACCGCAGACCTGTCCGAGCTGGATACCACTACACCGGGCACCTACAATGTAGAGGTCACAGTGACGGACTACGCGGGCAACACAGCCAGCGCGACTCTGGAGGTCACAGTGGCGGCTGCAGAATAATGGGAAATTGTTTGGTATAAAACTGTATGTTGTGAAATGCGTAAAACGGGCGGGAGGCTGGGGCCTACCGCCCGTTTTTACCAAATCGGGAATGGAAAATGAGAGGGCGCCCTATGAAATTGAAAACGAACAGTAAATTAATAGCGGCACTGGCGGCAGCGGCAGTCATCATCATTTTATTGGTGGTCATGGGAGCCCGGTCAGGGGCGCGCAGTGAGGCAAACGCTGTTCCAAAGCAGACGACAGTCTCATATGAGGACAGCTACCGGGAGTACCTGGAGGCAAACGGTTACGACGGGAATCTGTCCGGCAGCGAGGTGGCGGTGGATCTGGAGAAGTTCACCCTGTCGGCGGATATGATCGCGAATATAGGAGAGCAAGGAATTCTGACTGAGGATAACGGAACCATTACATGGGAGTTCCAGGTGGCGGAGTCCGGCTTCTACAATGTGGAGCTGGGCTATATCGCTTTGCCCGGAACTACCTCCGATATCCAGAGAAAGGTGTACATAGACGGGGAGATCCCCTACGAGGCCCTGTCCCAGATAGTGATCAAGCGCTGGTGGCAGGACAGGGAGATCCGGGAAAAGAATAAGAACGAGATCCGCCCTGAGGCGGACGAGGTATACAGCGAGACGAAGTGGTTCCTGGAGGATTATCAGAGACGGAACAACGGCGCGCTGATCGTGTATCTGGAGAAGGGAAAGCATACCATCGGCTTTGAGGTCATCAAGGAGCCCATGGAGTTTACCTCCATTACCTTTAAGGCGGCGGAGCAGCCCGCTGCCTATGCCGATGTGATAGAGACCCTTAAGGGTCAGTATTCAGTCTACGACGGAGAGAATTTTATCTATCAGGCGGAACGTCAGATCGACGGAACGGCGGGCATCATCAAGAGCTCATCCTCCATCAATATTCAGAAGAATTATTCGGACAGCGAGCTGCAGCCCTTTCATCCCTATTACATAGTCTACAATACCATCGGGGCGGAGAACTGGGCGCAGCCCGGAGATTCCATCACCTGGCAGGTAGAGGTGGTGCAGGAGGGACTTTACGAGCTGTCCTTCAAGGGACGCCAGAACCTGAACAGGGGCGTTACAAGCTACCGCAGGCTGTATGTGAACGGTCAGGTCCCCTACGCGGAGATGCAGGCCATCGGCTTTGATTATCAGAACGGTATGAACAACTATACCGTGGCGGACGAGGCGGGAAATCCTTACCTGTTCCATCTTCAGGAAGGGGTGAACACCATCACCCTGGAGAATGTCATGGGCCCCATGGGAAGCATTATCACCCAGGTGGAGGAGAGCATGACTGTCTTAAATGCCGCCTATCTGGATGTGATCCAGCTGACAGGGCAGGTGCCCAACCGGTTCATTGATTATGAGATCGTAAAGAAGTTGCCGGATTTTGTGGAGACCATGCGGGAGCAGAGCGAGATCCTCTACTCCGTCATCGACGAGATCGTGGCTATCACCGGCGAAAAGGGCGAGAATACGGCCATGCTGGAAAAGATGGCCATGGAGGCTTCCTGGCTTGCGGACGATCCGGAGAGCGTTATCATGGAGCTGGGACAGTTTAAAAATAATGTCTCCGCTCTGGGCACCTGGCTGGTGAACGTGGCGTCCATGCCGTTAGAGCTGGATTATCTGGTGCTCAGCGCCGAGAACGCAAAGCTGCCCAGGGCGCGGGATTCCTTCTTCGCCGGACTTGGCAACGGCACAGTGCGGTTTTTCTCTACCTTCTTTATCAAGAACAGCCAGATCACCGAGGGAGATTCCGGCAGCGGCGCAAAGTCCATCAAGGTATGGCTTGCCTCCTACGGCCGCGAGCAGGCCCAGATGATCCAGAATATGATCGAGGAGGAATTCACGCCGGATACGGATATCTCCGTGAATCTGCAGTTGATTCCCGTGGACGTGGTGCTGCGGGCGGCGCTGGCAGGAAACGGGCCCGACGTGGTGATTGGCTTAGGCCAGAGCACCTTACAGGATTTTGCCATGCGTAACGCGGTGCAGGAGCTGTCCGGGCTGGAGGGCTATGAACAGGCCACGGAGCGGTTTTATGACAGCTCTCTGGAGGCTTCCGCTTTCCAGGGAGGCTATTACGGAATTCCGGAACAGACCACCTTTATGATGCTGTTTACCAGGGACGACATCCTTTCGGAGCTGGGACTGGAGGTGCCCGATACCTGGCAGGAGCTTCGTGAGATGATACCGGAGCTGCAGAAAAACAATTACAATATTTACATACCCAATGTGCAGCAGACGGAGGCCACCACCAACAGCAGCTCCATTGCCTACAATATGAACCTTTACCTGGGGATGGTGATGCAGAACGGCGGCGACCCTTATCTGGGAGAGGGCAATGATTACGGCATTGAGAGCGGTCTGGCCAGCGACGCGGCCATGATTGCCTTTAAGGACTACACGGATTTCTTTACCGGCTATGGCCTGGATGTGCAGGTGGATTTCAGCAACCGTTTCCGCACGGGAGAGATCCCGGTGGGCATTACCAATTATACTACCTTTAACCAGCTGGAGATCTTTGCTCCGGAGATCAAGGGTCTCTGGAGCTTTCATCCCATTCCCGGCGTGGTGCAGGAGGACGGAAGCATAGACCGCTCCTTCGCGGTGGACACCACCCAGTCCGTCATTATGGCGAAGAACCGGGATCTGGATTCCTGCTGGGAGTTTCTGAAGTGGTGGACCTCCACGGACACCCAGCTGCAGTTTGCCAATTCCCTGGAGGCTCTCATGGGGACCTCTGCCAGGTACGCAGCGGCCGACCCGGAGGTCTTGAAGCAGCTGCCCTGGAGCAACGCGGAGTTGAGCAGCCTGCTTAGTCAGTTCGAGCAGAACATAGGTATCCGGGCGGTTCCCGGAAACTACATGACGACCCGTATGGTGCAGTATTCCTTTAACGATGTGGTATCCGACCACGCAAATCCCAGAGAGACGCTGTACCTGAATATCAAGGACATTGATCAGGAGCTTACCCGGAAACGGGAGGAGCTGCATCTGTCAGTGAAGGAAGAGGGGGGAGGAAGCTATGAATAAGAAAAAAGGCGGCTTTGCCGATACCTGGAGAAGGCATAAGTATAAATATCTGATGATCGCGCCCTTTGGGATCATATTTTTCATATTTACGCTTTTGCCTGTGCTTGTGTCCATTGTGTTCAGCTTTACCTCCTTTAATATGGTGGAGGCCCCTGAGTTTGTGGGCTGGAGCAATTATCTGGATCTGATAGTATATGACCCGATCTTTCTGACGGCAATCAAGAACACCCTGTTTTTTGCCATTATTACCGGGCCGGTGAGCTACATCATGTGCTTTCTGTTTGCCTGGATGGTAAACGACCTGCCCAGGATACCAAGGGCCATCATGACGCTGGTATTCTATGCGCCGTCCATCTCCGGCAACGCTTATCTGGTGTGGAAGCTACTGTTTTCCTCCGACTCCTACGGGTGGGTAAACGCCTGGCTCATGAAGCTTGGCATCACCCAGGAAGCGGTCCAGTGGCTGGTGACAAAGGAATACATCATGCCGATCCTGATCATCGTACAGCTGTGGTTGAGCCTTGGGGTCAGCTTCCTGACCTTTATCGCAGGCTTCCAGAATCTGGATAAGTCCCTGCTGGAGGCAGGCGCGGTGGAAGGCGTGAAGAACCGCTGGCAGGAGCTGTGGTATATTATCCTGCCCTCCATGAAGCCTCAGCTGATGTTCGGCGCGGTGATGCAGATCACCAGCTCCCTGTCCGTATCCCAGCTTTCCATCGACCTGGTGGGCTTCCCCTCTGTGAGCTACGCGGGCCATACCATACTGACCCATCTGCATGATTTCGGCAACGTCCGCTATGAGCTGGGTTATGCCTGTACCATCGCGGTGATCCTGTTCCTGATCATGATGTTCTGCAACATCGTTGTGCAGAAGCTGCTGCGGAAATTGGGGTAAATTAACGGACTGCAGAAAGGTGAGGGGTATATATATGAAAATATTCAAGTTTATCAGCCATAAATTAAAGCAGCGTAAGCTGAAAAGGAGGAATCGGAGCCTGGGAGGCGATATCATACTGATCGTGGTGCTGGGACTGTTCGGGCTCTTCAGCCTGTTCCCGCTGGTATACACCGTCGTCAGCGCTTTCAAGCCTCTGTCGGAGATCTTTATTTTCCCGCCCAGGCTGACGGTGGATAACCCTACGCTGGATAACTTTTTTGATCTGGGAACCATTATCGAGGACTTTACCGTGCCCCTTTCCCGGTATTTGTTCAACACGCTGGTGATCACCGGAGTGGGCACCTTCGGGACTGTGTTCCTGGGCTCCATGGCGGCGTATCCTCTGGCAAAGTATGAGTTTCCCGGTTCCAAATTCATGAGCAACCTGATCGTGTATGCCCTGATGTTCAGCACATCGGTCACGGCGATCCCCAACTATCTGATCATGAGCGGGCTGCATATGATCGATACCTACTGGGCGGTGATCCTGCCTGCAGTGGGAGGGACTTTAGGCTTATACCTGATGAAGAACTTCATGGTCCAGGTGCCGGATGATATGCTGGAGGCGGCCAAGATCGACGGCGCTTCCGAGTTCGGGATCTACTTTAAGGTGGTGATGCCTCTGTGTAAGCCCGCCTGGATCACCCTGGTGATCCTTTCCTTCCAGCAGATGTGGGGAACCACGGGCGGCGTGTTCATCTATTCCGAGGAACTGAAGCCCTTAAGCTATGTGCTTTCCCAGCTGGCCAGCGGCGGTATCTCCAGGACGGGCGTGACCTCGGCGGTATCTCTGATCATGATCATCGTGCCTATCACGGTGTTCGTAGTATCTCAGAGCAATGTGATCGAGACCATGGCAACGTCCGGAATCAAAGGATAGGAGGTGCGGCATGAAAAGAAAGAATTGGAAATGCCTGGGAGCGGTCCTGGCGGCAGTCATGCTGCTGCCCATGACTGCGCAGGCGGCTGCCGCAGACGGCAGTAATGTTGTATACGACGGCTATACCTATGATTATTACGGGAACGTCAAGGAGAGTCCCGCCGCCTTTGTGCTGGAGAGGACCGTCACCGAGGCGGATATGGGGGGCACGAAGCTGTCCAGCGTGGACGACGTGAGCACCAGCCGGGACGGCAGGATCTTTGTCATCGACTCGCTGGAGAGCCGTATGAATGTTCTGGACAGTGACGGAAGCTATATTCACTCCGTGAAGCTTCTGAGAAATGCGGAGGGAAAGATCGCACTGGATGAGGACGGCAACCAGATCATGCTGACTAATCCGGAGGGAGTCTGGGTGCATGAGCAGGAGCAGGAGATATACATAGCGGATACGGGAGCCCAGAGGATCATAGTGCTGAATCTGGAGGATTACAGCTTAAAGCGGATCATCGGGCGGCCGGATAACCTGTCCGGCGACGCTCAGTTCAAGCCCTCCAAGCTTACCGTGGACTTCGCAAACCGGATCTATGTGGTGGTGCAGTCCAGCTACGAGGGCATCCTGGAGCTGACGGCGGAGGGAGACTTCAGCGGCTACTACGGCGTGAATGTGCCCATGTACAGCTTTATGGATTATTTCTGGAAGTCCATTGCCAGTGACGAGCAGAAGGCTCAGATGTCCAAGACCTATGCGCCTGCCTTCAACAATATCACCCTGGACGGGGAAGGCTTTGTCATGGCGGTGACCTACGACACCTCCGCCCAGGACAGCGTGTTCCGCCTGAATTCCAAGGGGGAGAACGTGCTGAGGGAGCAGGAGAATATCAGCGTGACAGGCGATATATGGTCTATGCACTCCGACGATATGGGAAGCCAGTTTGTGGACATTGCGGTGACGGATTACGGAACCTATGCCCTGCTGGACAGAAGCAAGGGGCGCATTTTCCTCTATGATTTTGACGGCCAGCTGTTGAATGTCTTTGGCAGCACCGGGAACCTGAAAGGCGAGTATAAGACTCCTATTGCCATTGCCTGGCTGGGCGACAAGCTGGTGACCGCTGATAAGACCTTAAAGTGCCTCTATATCCTGGCGCCAACCGCCTTTGGCCAGGCCGTGCTGGACGGAAACGAAAGCTATTACTTCGGCAGATGGGATGAGGCCCTGGTCTCCTTTGAGAAGGCGGTGGCTTTGAATGCCAATTACGAGGTGGCCTACAGCGGTATCGGCAAGAATTACCTGATGAAGGATGACTATGAGACGGCGATGTATTACTTTAAGCTGGGCAACAACCGGGAGTTCTACTCCAAGGCATACAACGGCTACAGGGGCCAGTGGCTGGAGGAGCACTTCGGAATCATTATGACATTGCTCCTGCTGCTGGTGGGAGCGGTCATCTGGTCCGAGGCCAGATACCACAGGAATCAGGGCAAAAAGAGAAAGCAAAAGCTGGCTGCGGCCATGAAGGGGAAAGGAGAGGAAAAATGAAAGCACAGATAAAAGAAAAGCTGTATTATTTGAAATATTCCTTTTTCCACCCCTTTGACGCCTTTTATGAGATGCGCTTCAGGGGGAAGGGAAGTCTGCTGATCGCGGTGCTTTCCATTGTGCTGTTCGGTATCTTGCAGTGCGTGCGGTATCAGTATACGGGCTTTGTCATGAACTTCACCCAGATAGCGGCCATGAACAGTCTGTCTGTCTTTGCTACCTGGGTAGCCGGGTTTGTGCTGTTCATCGTCAGCAACTGGGCGGTGACCACGCTTTTGAACGGCAAGGGAGGGCTGGGGGATATCACCCAGGTCATCGGCTATTCCCTGGTGCCCGTGGAGCTGGCCACCATAGTACAGATCATATTGAGCAATTTTGTGATCCGGGAGGAGGTCATGATCGTGAACGTCATCAGCGGAATCGGTATCGTATGGTTCCTGTTCATGATCGTGGCGGGGCTTTGCACCATCCATGAGTATTCCTTCGGAAAAAATATTGCGTCTGTATTCTTGAGCTTTGTGGCGGCGGTCATCATCATTTTCCTAGGCGTGCTGTTCTTTACTCTGATAGAGAAGATGATCACCTTTATTGTGGATGTGGTCCAGGAATTCATCCGCAGGATGTAGGAGGGGAGTATGGTGAACAAAATAAAATCTTTTTACGCGGCGCATACCATAGGCAAGATCTTCCTGACAGTCCTGCTGGCGGCAGCCCTGGTGTATGTGCTGGTGAGCATTCCGGTGTGGAGCGTCGGAAAGAGCCGGGTGCCGGAGACGGCGTCCAGAGAGCCCCTGTCCGGCGAAAAGCTTGCAAACGATACGGGAAAGGTAGTGCTGGCGGAAAACGGCGGCATGACTTTAAGCCTAAATACGGAGACCCTGACTTTTGAGGTGAAGGATGAAAAGGGAAATGTATTTTCCACGGCGGTAAAAAGTGCGGATTCGGGAAGCGAAAGAGCGCTCCTGGTGCTGACCTATCTGGGGGAGGACAACAATATACATGAGTGGAACTCCTATGACCAGAGCGTAGCCTTCGGCTCCTATGAGCTGTATCAGCTGGAAAACGGGGTCAGGATCGACATGAACCTGAATGAGGGAGAATCCAACAGGTTCTATGAATATCTGCCCAGGAAGATGTCTCCCGAAAGATATGAGGGGATGTTCAAGGGCGGCATCGAGGGGCTGCGGGACAGCGGCGAGCTGGATGAGACAAGGGCAAACAGGTATCTGCAGACCCTTTCCCTGGTATACAAGAGAAGCCTTCAGGAGGAATGTTATGCGGTGACCTACACCGGTACGCCCCCTGCCAGCGCCGTGACCCAGATGATCGAGGTGGCGGGACTGGTGGGCTATACCCAGGAGATGCTGCTGGAGGATGCGGACGCCTTTGGTTTTTCCGTTTCCTTTACGGAGCCTGCGCAGTTTGACATTGTGTTGGAGGTGACCCTGGAGGAGGGAGAGCTGAAGGCTCACATTCCCAGCGGAGCCTGTGTCTCCAGGAACGACTATTACACCATACAGGAGATCGACCTGCTTCCCAATTTCGGGGCAGTGACGGCGGCTCAGTATGAGGAGGGGAAGATCCTGATCCCGGACGGAAGCGGGGCGCTGGTGGATTTCAATTCCTACAAGGCGGACGTCAGAGATTACGAGCGGCCGTTGTATGACAGTGATTATTACAAGGACTATTATTTCCAGCCCCAGTACGGGGAGGAACTGTATATGCCGGTGTTCGGTATGCTTTACGGGCCGGCGGACAGGACGGAAAAGGGCTTTTTGGCTATTGTGGAGGAGGGAGACCGGACCGGCTATATCCATATGAAGCTGGCCAGCGTGGGAGCGGACAGCTCCAAGTACAACAAGGTGTTTGCTTCCTTTGAACTGGCCCAGTACACAAGGGTAAAGATAAACGGCGCATACAGTGAAGCCGCCGGAAGCTATCTGGTGAACACAGGGACCCAGAACATTGACTGTACGGTGCGGTATCAGTTTTACGGTCCCAGGTCTGGATATTTCGACATGGCGAAGGGCTATCAGGACTATCTGGCCGCAAAGGAAGGGATCCAAAAGAGCTATGACGACGGTTCCGCAAAGCTGTACATCGAGGTGGTAGGCGCGCTGAACCTGACAAAGCGCTTTGTGGGCATCCCCTACAGCAGCGAGTATTCCATGACCGATTACAGGGAGCTGCTGGCTATGATGCAGGAGCTGGAGGGCACGGAATATCTCATGCAGTATGACGGCGTCTTTAACAACGGCTGGAACGGGAAAATGAACAATCGGGCCAGCCTTTCCACCAGCAACGGCAGCAAAAGGGACTGGAAGGCAGTGCGGGAGTACGCGGAGGCAAACGGCATTCCCCTATTCCTGGAGACCTCCCTCACAAAGGTATGGGAGAAGGGCAACGGCTTTCGGGCATCCAGACAGGCGGTCAGGGACTTTGCCAATGACCCGGCGGTGAGCTCCCGTTACATGGCGGTGCTGGGGATCAAGGTGTCCGCTCTTTCCGACGGATTGGAGCACGATACCTGGTACACCCTGTCGCCCCGGTATCTGGACAGTGTGACGGATGGCTTCCTGAAAGGAGCCGGAGATTATAAATACCTGTCGGTGGGCGATATGGCGGGTATGTATTACGCGGATTACCGCTTCAATGAATTTATCAGCGGCGAGCAGGGAAATCTGGTGCTGGAGAATGAGCTGGCAAAGCTGGCGGAGGGAAGAGAGCTGGCGCTGACGAACCCTCATATGGATAAGATCGGGTACGGCAGCATTGCGGTGGACGTCTCCAGGGAGAGCAGCGATTACCTGACCTTTGCGGAAACCATCCCCTTCAAGCAGCTGGTGATGAACGGTCTGATCGACTATACCACGGAGGATGTGAACATTTCCTCCAGAGATCCGGCTTACTTCGTACTTCAGTCGGCGGAGACGGGGGCTTACCCCAAGTTCATCGTGACGGCGAAAAATGTGGATGTGCTGCAGGACAGCGATTACAGCTATCTCTATTCGGTCCAGTACTCGCTGATCAAAGATAAGATCGATGCGGTATACCGGGAGTGCAGTAAACTCCGCGCACAGATCGGGACTTCGGAAATCACGGGGCATGAGTGCCTTGCCCAGGGCGTATACAGAACCACCTACGCCACAGGGGTGCAGGTGATCGTAAATTATAACCTGTACGACGTGACCCTGGAGGACGGCGGCACAATAGAGGCGGAAGGCTATCTTGTAGAGGAGGTGCAGTGATGAAGGGCAATAAGAAAAAGCTTCCATACAGAACCAAGAAAAAGATAAACGGGTTGATTTTCGCATCCCCCTTTATCATCGGCTTTATCGCCTTTTTCCTGATGCCGCTGGTGAACACCATTTATTATTCCTTTAATAAGATCGGCGTGGGCGAGCAGGGCGGCATGACCTTCGAGTGGATCGGCGTTCAGAACTACATCGATCTGTTTGCCACGGAGGTGACCACCAATTCCCAGCCTATGGCAAGGCTGTTTACGGAGGAAAATACCAATATGCTGATCAGCGTGCCGCTGATCGTGATCTTCAGCCTGTTTATGGCGCTGCTGGCGAACCGGAAATTTAAAGGAAGGGCACTCGTCAGGCTGATCTTCTTCCTGCCCATCATTCTGGGTATCGACGTGGTGGTGGATATGCTGGCTATGACCACCGGAACAGGGGACGCCCTGGATACCGGCAGCAACCTTTTGAGCGGCAGCTATATCACCATGTTTATGCTGCGGGTGCTGAATGTGCCCCGACGGATCCTGTTCCCCATTATGAATTATGTGGAGAACATATTTGACCTGATCTCTCAGGCGGGAGTCCAGACCCTGGTGTATCTGACGGCCCTGCAGTCCATCAGCCCCAGCCTCTATGAGGTGGCGAAGATGGAGGGTGCTACGGCCTATGAGACCTTCTGGAAGGTGACCATTCCCTCCATCATCCATATCACGCTGTTTGTGATCATTTACACCGTGGTGGAGCTGTTCCTGGGTTCCGCCATCGCGGAGGAAGCGTACAGCTTTGCCTTCACCCAGAACAAGATCGGCGTGGGCTCGGCCCTGTCGGTGGTCTACATATTCAATGTGCTTGCGGTCTTAGGACTTGTGATGCTTCTGATGGGAAAGGTGGTGAAGAAGAATGCCAAATAAGAAAAAGGCCAATTTCAAAAAAAATAAAATCAAGGCGGGAAACGACGCATCCCTTGCGATCTATCTGTTTAAAAACCGCTCGAAAAAGGGAATCGTCAACGTGTTTTCCATGGTACTGATCCTGGGGCTGTGCTTTACGATCCTTTATCCCATTATCAGCCTGGTGCCCATGGTGTTCTCCTCCATTGAGGATCTGGGGAACCCCAATGTGATCTGGATCCCCCTGGAAAGCTCTACCGTGAGCTTTAAGGCGGCTGTCCGGCTTGCCATGCCGCAGGGGATGATGACCATTGTGAAATCCGTACTGTATGCGGCGGGCATCATGGTGATCCAGGTATTCTTTTCCGCCATGGTTGGCTATGCGCTGGCAAGGGTGGATTTTCCCGGCAGGAGGATCGTCTTTGCCATGGTCATCATTGTGTTCCTGCTTCCCAGACAGTCATTGCTGCTGGCTCAGTATATTTACTTCACTCATTTTGACGTGCTGGGCATCATGGACCTGTTCACGGCAGCGGGGGAGATCAAGCTGATCAATAATCCCATTGCCCTGGTGATGATGGCGGTGTTTGGCTTCGGAGTCAACCAGAGCCTGTTTATTTTCCTTTTCAGCCAGTTCTTCAAGAACATTCCCAAGGAGCTGGAGGAGGCGGCGCTGATCGACGGCTGCGGCTTTTACAGGACTTATTTCAAGATCATGGTCCCCAACGCGGTGCCCATCATTTCCACCGTGGGAATACTGTCCTTTGTGTGGAATTACGGAGACACCTACTACACCAATTACTTTAACCCGGACGGGGCTTATATGAGCACCATCCTGTCCACTACTTTCAACACGGCCAATAAGGAGTACATCCAGAACGCCGTGCGGACCTGGTATGAGATACCATTGGTCACGGATATGGCATTTGACTCCGTGAAGCAGGCGGCAGTGCTGATATTCCTGATACCGTTAGCCATCGTGTACCTGATCGGGCAGCGAAAGCTGGTGGAGAATATGGAGAATTCGGGATTAGTCGGCTAAGTACGAAGGAGATCACTAAGCTCGAAAAGACCTCGCTAAGTGATCTCACGCTCAGTATGACTGAGCTACTTCGTACAGAAGAATCGCCGCAGGCGATTCTTCCGGATTGCGGCAGATTTGCAGTGGATTTACGATGGTTTGCAGGGAGAGGTATGGCATGAAAAAGAGGAAGATGATCTTGGCGGCGCTGGGGCTGGCGGTTGTACTGGCTGGCTGCGGCGCGGCGCCGGAGAACGCGGCGTCTCCCGACGGGGAAAGCGCGGGGGCGGTATCCCCCGAAAGCGGGAGCGGACAGGAAGAGGAAGCCGGAGGGAGCGGAGAAGCTGATATGGAAGAGACAAATTACAGCAGGATCACAGTGGATGAGAGCGTGACTTATCAGACGATAGAGAGCTTTGGCACAAGCGGGGCGTGGTGGAGCCAGTATGTGGGGGGTTTTACCAAGGACGCCAACGGCACGGGAGGTAACACCAGAGAGGATATCGCCGCCCTGCTGTTTGACCGGGAAAAGGGCATCGGCCTGACCTGCTATCGTTTCAATCTGGGTGCGGGCTCCGTGGAGAGCAAGACCGGGACCTTCTGGGATCAGCACAGGCGGGCACAGTGCTTTGAGAAGGAGCCGGGGGTCTATGACTTTAACAAGGACGCCAATGCGGTCTGGTTCCTGAAAAAGGCAGGCGAGCTGGGAGTGGAGGAGGTGGTTCTTTTCTGCAACAGCCCTCTGGTGCGGCTGACGGACAACGGGCTGCCTCATATGACAGAGGGGGGCAGCAGGACGAATATTTCACCGGAAAAGTATCCGGAGTGGGCGGGATACTGCATGGATGTGGCGGAGCATTTTGTGGAGGAAGGGATTCCCGTGAAATTCATCTCTCCTATCAACGAGCCTCAGTGGGACTGGTACAACGGTCAGGAGGGCTGCCATTACGCCAAGACGGATGTAGCGAAGGTGTATATTGCTTTTCTGGATGAGCTGGAGAGCCGTCCCGCCCTGGAGGGCGTGAAGCTGTCCGGGCCTGAGAGCGGGGAATGGAAGGGAGATGCCATAGGCTATACCTCCGCCATCTTAAATACCGCAAGACTTAAGGAGCATTTTGATACCATAGACAATCATTCCTATTGGTCTGACGCGGAGAATAAGAAAAGCTTTAAGAACTGGATGGTGGTGCATTACCCTGATGTGAAGATCCGTACCAGCGAGTGGTGCGAGATGGTGAACGGCAGCGACTTTTCCATGGATTCCGCCATTCACATTGCCCAGGAGATCGCAGAGGACTTAAGGATCCTGGAGGTGGTGTCCTGGCAGAGTTGGGTGGCAGTGGCGCCCGGCGGCTACCGGGACGGCCTGATCTACATCGACGAGGCTAGCCAGAAGTACAGACCCTTAAAAAGGCTTTGGAGCTATGGAAATTACAGCCGATATGTCCGTCCGGGCTATGTGCGGGTGGACATTCAGACGGAAAGCGCAGACCATGAAGCCATGCTGCCTACGGCGTTCACCGGAACCAATGATGACGGAGAGCAGGAGCTGGTGATGGTGTTTGTCAACGACAAGACGAAGGACGGACAGGCGCCGGATGAAAAGACCACAAAGGAAGAGTACGCTGAACAGGAATTTCTTCTGGCAGGTGTGGAGGGATACAGCAGGATCGCCATGTATGTGACCTCGGAGGACTATGATCTGGAGTGCGTGCTGGAGGAGGACTTTGATCCTTCAAAGCCGGTGACGGTCCCCGGAGGAAGCGTTACCACGATAGTACTGACAAGATAGGAGAAATGGAAAGAGAACGATGAGAACATTTGAGATCAAGGAAACCTTTTATCTGGACGGGAGACCCTTTCAAATAATTTCCGGAAGCATCCACTATTTTCGCATTGTGCCTGAGTACTGGCGGGACAGACTTGAAAAGCTCAAAAGTCTGGGAATGAATACGGTGGAGACCTATATCCCCTGGAACCTTCACGAACCGAGAAAGGGCGAATATGTCTTTGACGGGCTGTGCGATGTGGTGAAATTCGTAAAGACAGCGGAGGAGCTTGGGCTGTATGTGATCTTACGGCCGTCTCCTTACATCTGCGCGGAGTGGGAGTTCGGAGGACTGCCGGGCTGGCTGCTGGCGGAGGAGGGGATGCGGCTGCGGGTAAGCGACTCCACATTCCTGTCCCATGTGCAGGATTATTATGACGTACTGCTGCCTGTTTTAAAGCCCCTGCAGATCACCGAGGGCGGCAATGTGATCCTCATGCAGGTGGAAAACGAGTACGGCTATTTCGGAAATGATAAGCAGTATCTGGAGCGGCTGCGGGATATGCTGCGTGAGGGAGGCATCACGGTGCCTCTGATCACCTCGGACGAGCCCAAGGATGAAAGTCTGGAGGGGGGATGCGTGGAAGGAGCCCTTCCCACAGGCAATTTCGGTTCCAACACAAAAGAGCGCTTCGGCATCATGAAAAAGTATGTGAAGGGCGGGCCTCTGATGTGCGCGGAGTTCTGGGTGGGCTGGTTCGATCACTGGGGCAACGGCGGGCATATGCGGGGCAATCTGGAGCAGAGCGCGGCGGATCTGGACGAGATGCTTCAGACCGGTCATGTGAATGTGTATATGTTCATCGGCGGCACCAACTTCGGTTTTATGAACGGTTCTAACTATTACGACGCCCTGACGCCGGATGTGACGTCCTATGATTATGATGCGGTTCTGACGGAGGCAGGGGATCTTACCCGAAAATATGAGGTCTACAGGGAGATCATCGGAAAGTACGCGCCTCTTCCCAGGGTGGAGCCTGGCACTGCCATTGTGAAAAAGGCATACGGCAGCGTGCAGGCAAAGGATCGGGTGGGATTATTTGAAGCTCTTCCGGATATAGCGGAGCCGATGGAAAGCGTCAGCGTCAGGTCCATGGAGCGTCTGGGACAGTATTACGGCTATATACTTTATGTTTCCGGGATACAGAATGAGCGCAGGCTGGAGAGGATCCGCCTGCATAAGGCAAATGACAGAGCGTGCATTTTCCTGGGGGACAAAAAGCTGTTGACGCTTTACGACAGGGAGCTTCTTAAGGAGCATAAGGTCTGCGCCCAGGCGGAGCCCGGAGAGGAGCTGCGCATTCTGGTGGAGAACATGGGGCGGGTGAATTTCGGCCCCAGGATGGAGGACCAGCGCAAGGGCATCGACGGCTGTGTCCAGATAAACGGGCATATGCACCACCACTGGCGGCAGTACTGCCTGCCCCTCGACGATCTGGAGAAGCTGGATTTCACCAGAGGATATACGGAAGGGCTGCCCGGCTTTTACCGATTTGAGCTTCAGGTGGACGAAAAGGGAGATACCTTCCTGGATATGGAGGGCTGGGGAAAGGGCTGTGTCCTGGTCAACGGCTTCAATATCGGAAGGTTCTGGGAGATAGGGCCCCAGAGAAGGCTGTACATCCCCGCGCCCCTTTTGCGGCAGGGCAAAAATGAGATCGTCGTGTTCGAGACAGAGGGCAAAAGCACTGGAGAAATCAGCTTCCGAAGCGAGCCGGACATCGGATAAAAAGGAGATGTGACAAAACATCTCCTTTTTTGACAAATTAATTTGTGGCATAGTGTTGTCGGGTATGGTATAATAGGCGCAGTGGAGTGTATTCATATGAAAAAAAGAATCCGATTAAAAGGTCATATCAAGTCCTATATACAATTCAGCATATACTTAGGGATCCTGCTCCTTTTCGTGGACGTGGCAGTGCTTTTGATCCATCTGCAGGCGGGACTGCTGCTGACGGGGTATACGGTCGTTTACTATATCATTACCCTGTCCCTGTATTTTTATAATAAGCCGATCATCATGAATGAGCTGATCAGCTTTGCCACGGAATACGGGCAGATTCAGAGAAAGCTGCTGCGGGACATGGATCTGCCCTATGCCCTGTTGGACGATAGCGGGAAGGTCATATGGACCAACATTGCCTTTGAGACGGTGGTAAATCAGCCCAAGGGCTACAGCAAGTCCATCACCTCTCTGTTTCCCACGATCACCAGGGACCGCCTGCCGGATGACAACGGGGTGGATGAAGCGCAGTACGAGCTGGAGTATGAGGGCAATGAATATGTTGCCAAGTTCAAAAAGATCTCCCTGAAGGAGATGGCGGAGCACAGCGACATGATCGACGCAAGGGATTATGACGGATATCTGATCGCCGTGTATCTGTACGATGAGACGGCCCTGCACATTGCGCTGCAGGAGGTGGACGATCAGAGCCTTGCGGTGGGAATGGTCTATCTTGACAATTACGAGGAGGCGCTGGAGAGTGTGGAGGAAGTGCGCCGCTCCCTGCTGATAGCGTTGATCGATCGAAAGGTAAATAAATATATTTCCGGCTTTGACGGCATCTGTAAGAAGCTGGAGAAGGACAAATACCTTGTCATTCTGAGAAAGAAGATGATCGCCCAGCTTCAGGAGAGCCGTTTTGACCTTCTGGAGGAGGTAAAGACTGTAAATATCGGAAACGAAATGGCGGTGACTATCAGCATCGGGGTGGGACTGGACGGGCTCACCTATGCGCAGAATTACGAATTCGCCCGCAATGCCATCGACCTTGCCCTGGGGCGGGGCGGAGACCAGGCGGTCATCAAGACGCCGGAGAGCATTATCTACTACGGCGGAAAGAGCCAGCAGGTGGAGAAAAATACCAGGGTAAAGGCCAGAGTGAAGGCTCATGCCCTTCGTGAGATCATTACCGGCAAGGATCTGGTGCTTGTGATGGGACACAGGATGCCGGACGCCGACAGCTTTGGCGCGGCGGTGGGGATCTACCGTGCGGCCCAGACCCTGGAGAGAAAAGCCCATATAGTGCTGAACGACGTGCCTCCCAGCATCCAGCCCATGGTGGATATGTTTAAGAATAATCCGGAGTACGAGGAGGACATGATCATAGGGAGCCAGCAGGCCATTGAGGCGGCAGGGGGCAATTGCGTCCTGGTGGTGGTGGATGTGAACAAGCCTTCCATTACGGAATGTCCGGATCTGCTGCGCTTCTGCAAATCGGTGGTGGTCCTGGATCATCACAGACAGGGAACGGAGACCATTGAGAATGCGACCCTTTCCTATGTAGAGCCCTATGCGTCCTCGGCCTCGGAGATGGTGTCCGAGATATTGCAGTATACCTACGACAATATCAAGATCCGCACGGAGGAGGCGGATTGCCTGTACTCCGGCATTATGGTGGATACCAATAACTTTATGACCAAGACCGGTGTGCGTACCTTTGAGGCGGCGGCTTTCTTAAGAAGGAACGGCGCGGATGTGACCCGTGTGCGGAAGCTGTTTCGGGAGGATGCGCTGGAATATAAGGCAAAGGCGGATGCGGTCAGTCAGGCGGAGATATACAGACAGTATTTTGCGATCTCCATCTGTACGGCGGACGAGCTTCCCAGCCCTACGATCATCGGGGCGCAGGCGGCCAACGAGCTGTTGAACATCAGGGGGATCAAGGCAAGCTTTGTACTGACGGATTATCAGGGCACAGTGTATATCAGCGCCCGTTCCATAGATGAGGTGAACGTACAGATCATCATGGAGAGAATGGGCGGAGGCGGGCACTTGAGCACCGCGGCGTGCCAGATGGAAGGCATGGGAGTGATAGAAGCCATCGGGGCATTGAAGCAGACCATCGACGCCATGCTGGAAAACAATGAGATCTGAGAAGCAGCGGGCTTTTTCGCGGAGAAATCCTACGACGCAGGGAAGCGCCTGCTCGCACTGAAGAATACCGAGTGGATGCCATAGATTGTGGGCGCCGCCGGAAGCGGTATGGAGGGAAATATGAAAATAATATTATTACAGGACGATAAGAAGCTGGGAAAAAAGGGAGATGTCGTTGAGGTGAGCGAGGGCTTTGCCCGAAATTATATCCTGCCGAAGAAGATCGGCCAGGAAGCGACGGCTGCAAATATGAATGATTTAAAGCTTCGGAAGGCAAATGACGCCAAAATCGCAAAGGAACAGCTGGATGCGGCAAAAGCGCTGGCCTCTGAGCTGGAAGAGAAGATCGTGGAGGTAAAGATCAAGGCGGGAGAAGGCGGGAAAACCTTCGGCTCCGTATCGGCAAAGGAGATCTCCGCAGCCCTGAAGGAGCAGTACGGCGTTGAGGTGGACAAGAAGAAGCTGCAGCTTCCGGAGGCGCTGAAGAATCTGGGAAGCTATGAGGTCTCCGTCAGGCTTCATCCCCAGGTCACCGGGAAGATAACAGTAAAGGTAACGACTTAAGAAGGACAGGGCTATGCCGGAAGAAAATGTGATAAAAAGAATATTGCCCCACAGCATTGAGGCTGAACAGTCCGTGATAGGCTCTATGATCATGGACAGGGAGGCGATCGTGGTGGCGTCTGAGCTGATCACAGGCGACGACTTTTACAACAGACAGTACGGCATCCTCTACGAGACCATGGTGGAGCTGAATGACGCGGGAAGTCCTGTGGATCTTGTCACGCTGCAGAACAAGCTGAAGGAGAAGGATGTTCCGCCGGAGGTCAGCAGCCTGGAATTTGTCCGGGATCTGATCACTGCGGTCCCAACCTCTGCAAATATCAAGTACTATGCCAATATTGTGGCAGAAAAGGCCATGCTCCGCAGACTGATACGTCTGAATGAGGAGATCGCGAATACCTGTTACGCCGGGAAGGAAAGCCTGGAGTACATACTGGAGGATACGGAAAAAAGAGTTTTTCAGCTGGTGCAGAAGCGCAATACAGAGGATTTCGTACCGGTGCGCCAGATCGTCATGAATGCCATGGACAGGATCGAGATGGCGGCGAAGAATAAAGGTAATGTCACGGGCATTCCGACCGGTTTTATTGATCTTGACTACCGTACCGCCGGGTTTCAGCCCTCGGATCTGATTCTGGTGGCGGCCCGTCCCTCTATGGGAAAGACCGCGTTCGAGCTGAATCTGGCACAGTATATGGCTTTTCGGAAAAATATGACCGTGGCGCTGTTCAGCCTGGAAATGAGTAAGGAGCAGCTGGTAAACCGTATGTTTTCCCAGGAGTCCGGGGTGGATGCCCAAAAGCTCCGTACAGGACAGTTGAACGACCAGGAGTGGGAGCGGCTGATAGAGAGCGCAGGCACCATCGGCAAGTCCAATCTGATCATCGACGATACGCCGGGCATCAGCATTGCCGAGCTTCGCTCCAAGTGCAGAAAGTATAAGCTGGAGCATGATATGTCCATTGTGATGATAGATTATCTGCAGTTGATGTCGGGAGGAGGCAGAACGGAATCCCGGCAGCAGGAGATCTCGGAAATATCCCGTTCCCTGAAGGCGTTGGCCAGGGAACTGAACGTTCCGGTGGTAGCGCTTTCCCAGCTTTCCCGTGCGGTGGAGCAGCGGCCCGATCACAGGCCCATGCTGTCCGACTTAAGAGAGTCCGGGGCGATCGAGCAGGACGCGGATGTGGTCATGTTTTTGTACAGAGATGATTATTATAATCACGATTCTCCGGAGGCCGGGATCTCGGAGGTGATCATAGCCAAGCAGCGAAACGGCCCTATCGGCACGGTAAAGCTGGCATGGCTGCCTGAGTACACCAGGTTCGCAAACCTGGAGCGCAGGAAGGGCGAGGAATTTTGATACTGTTTTTTACGAAAGAGAATGAGCGAAGGGCTTGTTCTCTTTTTATGCGCAGACCCGTGCAGATGTATTTTGCCGCTGACGCGGCGCACGGGCCGCGCACGAGTAGGGAGAAAGTATTCCCTACTCGATTATGCTGCAGAAGTGCTTTTGGAGAAAGGAGACACTATGGGAAACTATTTATTGATTTCGGATGCTGCAAAAGAGGTGAAGGTGGAAAGCCACGTACTGCGTTATTGGGAGGAGGAACTGCATCTTCCGATCAAGCGAAACGAGCTGGGGCACCGGTATTATACAAAGGAGGACGTGGAGCGCTTTAAAACGATCAAGGGAATGAAAGAGAGGGGATTGCAGTTGAAAGCCATAAAGATGATTCTGAAAGACGGAAAGCTGGATTTGCTGTCCGGTCAGCCGGAGAGCCTGGAGAAGGACGGGGAAAGGCGGTCGGAGCAGATGACAGGGGAGCCGGATGGATCTGCCGGGGATATACCTGACATGGAAGCGCTGACGGCGCCCGCATCAGCGGCTATGTCTGCGCAAACGGCTATGTCTGCGCAAACGGCTATGTCTGCGCAAACGGCTATGTCCGCGTCAGCGACGATGTCCGCGCCAGCGACGATGTCCGCGCCAGCGACGATGTCCGCGCCAGCGGACATTGTACACTCCGGCGACGGTATGCTGGCAGCCGAGTCAAAGGAAGAGAAATCAAAAAGGCTGCAGTGGCTGCTGCAGCAGCTGATCCGCGAGACACTGCAGGAAAATAACGAGGAGCTTTGCCGGGAAATCCGGGAAAACGTGGTAAAGGAGCTGGATTATCAGTTCAGGATGCAGGAGGAAAGAGAAGAACTCAGGGATAAGAGGATGCAGGAGCGGGATGAGGAATACTATAAAAGGATGGACGAGCTCTTACGAAAAAAGGCTAAAAAGGGGTTTGGCCTGGGCAAAAAAAAGAAAGGCAGCTCATAGAGGATGCCTTTCTTTAACGACGCTCTTTTAAGCCTCTGAAATAGCGCCAACAGGGCACTGACCTGCGCAGGAACCGCAATCGATGCACTTATCAGCGTCGATCTCAAACTTGCCATCCCCCATGCTGATAGCGCCAACAGGGCACTGAGCCTCACATGCACCGCATGCTACACACGCATCACCGATTTCATATGCCATGACCTTATCCTCCTTACTGTCTGATACGAATTTATCAATATCCAGAACTATTGTAATATAAAACGGAAATAATTACAACATTGAAATTATGAAAAATATAGGTTAGGTATAACTAATTCTTGTTAGCTGTTTCTTCCCTGCGCTTCCGGATGCCGTCCAGGATCACTTTCTTTTTTTCCAGCAGCTTTGTCTTATCCATGGCAGGGACGCCCTTCAGCCTGTACTCCATCCCCAGGCTTTCGTACTTTTTTTCTCCCATGGTGTGGTAGGGCAGTACATCCAGCGCGCGGAGGTTCTCGAACTGACCGATAAAATATCCCAGGTCATAAAGATATTTATCATCGTCTGTAATGCCGGGCACTACCACATGACGTATCCACATATCAATATGCTTTTCATTCAGATATTCTGCAAATTTCAGGATATTGGCGTTGGGCTGCCTGGTCAGATCCCTGTGCTTCTCCGGATCGATATGCTTGATGTCCAGCATTACAAGGTCGGTCAGGCTCATGAGCCTGTCAAGCTTTTCCCGCTGGTCAGCGTTTTCAGGGTTGAAAGCGATGCCGGAGGAATCGATACAGGTGTGGATACCCCGTTCCTTTGCCAGGGTAAACAGATCTATCAGAAAATCTATCTGCATCAGCGGCTCGCCTCCGGTGACCGTAATGCCGCCGCCGTTGGCGTAAAAGGCGCTGTTTCTTTCATACTGCTCGATGATGTAGGACGGCTCCATGAGGGTGCCGTCGTTCATGTCCCAGGTGTCGGGGTTGTGACAGTAGGCGCACCGCATAGGGCAGCCCTGCACAAAGACTACAAAGCGTGTGCCGGGACCGTCTACCGTTCCGAAGCTTTCCAAAGAGTGAATTCTGCCTTGCATAAAACTTCCTCCTATTATTTAAAAACAATCCCCCGCCGGTAAAGCGGGGGATGGAATCGGCGGTTATCTCAGATCGCCTCATGGAAAGTACGGGAAATAACATCAGCCTGCTGTTCGGGAGTCAGCTTGATGAAGTTGACTGCATATCCGGATACACGGATGGTCAGCTGAGGATAGTTCTCAGGATGCTTCTGAGCGTCCAGCAGAGTGTCTCTGTTCAGAACGTTGACGTTCAGGTGATGGCCGCCCTTGGTAGCATAGCCATCCAATAAATTTACAAGGTTATCAACCTGTGCTGCACTTGTTGCCATAATGAGTTCCTCCTTCTATTTTGTGCAGGGAAGCGGCAGGACCGCCTCCCCGTAAATTGCTGTTGCCCGCCGTCGCATTTTTGCCTCCGGCAGCGGGAAAGTGATGCCCATGGGAAGATCAGTGGTAATCGTCCAATCCCTGCTCAAGGGTAGGCACACTGCAGGCCAACGGCGTCCTGGAGCAGTCCGTACAGCCCATTGTCTGAACATTCTTTGACTGCTGTTCCTCTTCATCGTAATCCACATTGATGTGTCCCACGCCTTCTGTCATGCCGGAATCCAGCATACTGATCAGGTCGTCGATCATTTTCTTGTCGTCCATGGCGTCTCCTTCTCTATATTACTTGTTTAAATCTTACTTGTTCAAGTCTAACTCGATTATCACACGGTGACATCGTGACCGAGTTACTTACTTGTTCAAGTCTAATTCGATGTCACCGGCAAACACCTGATCTTCCTTGCCCAGAGCTCCGGGGATGATGGTGAAGGTATTGGAGATACCATCCTGTGCATCCCTGAAAGGAAGCTTGGAAACGGAGGACAGAGACGCCACCGCACCGTGGGTATCGCGTCCGTGCATGGGGTTAGCGCCGGGAGCGAAAGGCTGTCCCTTTCTACGTCCATCGGGAGTATTACCGGTAGCCTTACCATAGGTAACGTTGGAGGTAATGGTCAGGATGGAAGTAGTGGGGATACCGTTCCTGTAGGTATGATGCCTTCTGACAGCAGTCATGAAGGTGTGAACAAGCCACTGTGCGATCTCGTCTACACGGTCGTCATCATTGCCGTACTTGGGGAAATCACCGGTGGTCTTAAAGTCAACGATGATGCCGTCCTCGTCACGGATGACCTCAACCTTTGCATACTTGATAGCGGAGAGGGAGTCAGCCACGATGGACAGACCTGCAACGCCGGTAGCGAAGTATCTCTTCACATCCCTGTCATGCAGAGCCATTTCTGCTCTCTCATAGCAGTACTTGTCATGCATATAATGGATAATGTTCAGGGTGTTTACATAAACGTCCGCCTGCCACTCCATCATGTCTACGAACTTGCTGACAACATCGTCATAATCCAGAACGTCGCCTTCAACAGGACGATACTTGGGACCTACCTGCTTCTTGGTAACTTCGTCCACGCCGCCGTTCAAAGCGTACAGCAGACATTTTGCAACGTTTGCACGAGCGCCGAAGAACTGCATCTCCTTACCGATGACCATGGAGGATACACAGCAAGCGATACCATAGTCGTCGCCGTGGGTCGCCCTCATCAGATCGTCGTTCTCATACTGGATGGAAGAGGTCTCAATGGAGGTCTTAGCGCAGAACCTCTTGAAGCCTTCGGGAAGTCTGGTGGACCAGAGTACAGTCAGGTTGGGCTCAGGTGAAGCGCCCAGGTTGTACAGGGTCTGCAGATAGCGGAAGCTCATCTTGGTGACCATGTGGCGTCCGTCAACGCCTACGCCTGCCAGGGACTCGGTGACCCACACGGGATCGCCTGCAAAGATCTGGTTGTACTCAGGAGTACGCGCAAACTTGATGCAGCGCAGCTTCATGATAAAGTGATCGATGAACTCCTGAATCTGCTCCTCGGTAAAGGTGCCGTTCTTTAAGTCTCTCTCTGCGTAGATGTCAAGGAAGGTGGAGGTACGTCCAAGGGACATAGCGGCGCCGTTCTGCTCCTTAACAGCACACAGATAGCCGAAGTATACGGCCTGGATAGCTTCCTTTACATTGGTTGCGGGATTGGAGATATCGCAACCGTAGGAAGCAGCCATTTCCTTCATCATCTTCAGGGCAACCATCTGCTCGGAGATCTCCTCGCGAAGGCGGATAACGTCATCGGTCATAACGCGGCCGGTGGAATCCTTCTGCTCCTGCTTGTCCTCGATCAGTCTGTCGATGCCGTACAGAGCAACACGTCTGTAATCGCCGATGATACGGCCGCGGCCGTAAGCATCAGGAAGGCCGGTGATGATATGGGAGGAACGGCAGGCTCTCATTTCCTGATTGTAGGCGTCGAAGCAGCCTGCGTTATGAGTCTTTCTGTGAGTGGAGAAAAACTCGGAGATCTCAGGATCGACCTCATAGCCGTTGTCGGAGCAGGCTTTCTCTGCCATACGGATACCGCCGTAAGGCTGCAGGGACCTCTTGAAAGGCTTGTCGGTCTGGAAGCCTACGATGGTCTCCTTGCTCTTGTCCAGATAGCCGGGGCCATGGGAAGTGATGGTGGAAACGACCTTGGTGTCCATATCCAGGACGCCGCCTGCCTCTCTCTCCTGCTTCTGCAGGTCAAGCACCATTGCCCACAGGTCCTTGGTGTTCTGTGTGGGACCTGCCAGGAAGGAATCATCGCCGTCATAGGGATGATAGTTCCTCTGGATGAAGTCACGGACGTTGACTTCCTTGTCCCACTTGCCACGCACGAAATCTGTTTCAATTGGTTTCATTTGAAATACCTCCTATAAAAATTTAAGTTCTGATTCTTAAGTACTATTATATGAAAAACAACGTGAACAGTCAAGGCGTGTGAGTGTACTTTTTGAAGTACACTTACGCGCCGTTTTTTTGCCGGTCCCAAATACCCGCCGCGGGATACGGATACGCAAGAATAGCTTGTCAAATCATGGGGAATAACTTATACTATAGTGTAACCGATACAGGTTTATTTTACACATTTGAAGTATGAAAGGAGAGAATAAATATGAGCGGAGTTACGAAGGAGATGACCATCGGAGAGATCCTGCATACCAATCCGGATGTGGCGCCGGTGCTGATGGAGGCGGGTATGCATTGCCTGGGATGCCCCTCCGCACAGGGGGAATCTTTGGAGGAAGCGGCCATGGTACACGGCATTGACATCGACGAGCTGATGAAGGCCATCGAAGAAATATAGAAGGCAATCTGTTTTCGCCGCCTATTTCTATCCAATGAAAAAGCGCTCGCGGAAAATGTCCGGGAGCGCTTTCAGCACTTGATATTGATAATAGAGTTAAAATGGAATGTTTAGCTTATGAGGTTGACGCTCCGGAAAGCGCCTGCACCGCGTCATGAGGGATCAGCGCCTCGCAGTGCTCGGACAGATAGCTTTCGCTGCCTGAAAAGCTGCGCTGCAAAGTGCCGTATTCCGACAGGATGTTACAGACTCTGTCAAAGTCCTCCCGAAGGCTGGCATCCGAGGTCAGCATCAGAAAATACTGCTGTCGGGAGTTATCCTTGTAGAGAGCGCTCCTGCCGATATAGCCCGGCGTGATCAGCCCGCATACATCTATGGCCTGCCGGAGAGATTCAAGAAGGAAGATGCGGGAGAGGGAAGTCTCCGCGGGCTGCTCAGGAGCCGCTGTCTCAGGGGGAGTAGTCTGAAGCCTGCGGAACAGGTCAAGGACCTCATCCGCGTCCTCAGCCCCATATTCGTCCTCTTCATCCTCAGTGACGGAAGGAGCAAATCGGGAAAAACGGGTATCCAGCTCTTCGGGGTCCTCCACTTTTGTAATGATCAGCACAATACATTCGGCGTTCAGGGGAATTGCCTCGATCATCAGGGGAATATCCTCCGCTTCAAAGCCGAATTCAAAGTTCGCCTGCCGCATCATGTCCCGGAACAGAGTCTTTGCTTTCTCCGTGCCATAGGCAAGTTCGCTTATTTTCAATTCGCGGCTGGCCAGATCCTCTCTGGTCAGCGTGCAGCGAATCTGATTTTCGTTTACCTTTTCTATTTTCATACCACAACCCTTTCCTTCTGCATTGCAGGTAAGCCGAGTAACCGGTACTTTTCTTGTATGATAGCGTCTCGTAACCTGTAAGTCAATAGCAGGATTCAATTTTCGTTTTTTTTAAGAATTTACAATAAAACACTTGAAAAAGCAGGAGCGATAGTCTATAATCATATTGTAAGTGCCCCGGTAATTCGTGCGGGAAAGGGGGCTGCGGTCTGTATTTTCGGTTGATATAGCTTTATTTTAGGGACATATCGTCTCACTTCATCCTGATATATTATATGACATTTCAGTAAATTCTGACTTCAGTAAATTCTTATCGGGATGTCTTACAAGTATCGGCACGCAAAAAAGCTGGCGACTGCTTGTTCATAGTATTTCAACTACTATTTTCACAATTATAATTCATTTTAATCTGTTTGGATATTGGCAATTTTTGCCTGTAAAAGTACAGCCGGCGCACTTACGATTCATCACGATCCTTTTGGTTTAAAATATCGGGAGAGGAGGTATATTCTTGTATGAAGAAAAAGGTGAAGTGACAGGGCTGGAAGATGCCAGAGAGCATATGCGGCTTCTTCTGGAGCAGATGCGCAGCCGTGGGGTGGAGCTTTTTGTAGATGGCGAAGCCGCGCTTCCAGGGGAGGCGGCGGAGAGAGCGGTGCATGAGGACAGTCCCTATATGGCAGACTATGTATTCGGAGATGCCGGTAATATCGAACAGGTCCGTTTCGACAGGGTATATAACAGTTGATCGGGCGGCCTCCGGGCAGCCAAAGCCTATGCCGGATAAAAACAGGATTGCCTCTCTTGCGGACGGCGGTGGTGATGGCTGCAGACTTAAAAAAATGGTAATGACTTAAAGCGACAAGTGTGGTATGATGTAACTGTTCGCTTCTATATTACGGACGGTTACACATACACACTTTTGGATGAAGGAAGGGAATGTAGCAGATCATGAAGAAGGCAATACCGGTAATCATAGCGTTGCTGCTGATCGTTATAATAGGAGGAGTTGCGTTTGGCGGACAGCTGATAGACAAATATTCCTATGGCAAGGAAACGGCTGATCTGGATGAATATTACAAAGTGACGGACGCCGCCGTGGGAGACGCCGACGGGAACCTTGCCATCGTGCTTCAGGATGAGCTGATCGGGGATCAGGCGGTGGTAAAAAACGGCGCCGTATATTTTGAGCTGGATATGGTGCAGACTTACCTGAACGATACCTTCTACGTGGATAAGGGGGAACGGAAGCTGCTGTTTACCACGGCAAGCGATATCATAACGGCAGTATTTGACGAGAAAGGATACCAGGACGGCGAGGGGAGCCATCCCACGGGGTATGTAGTGTGCTATATGGCGGAGGATAAGGTATATGTGGCTGCGGATTATATAAAGCGTTTTGCAAATTTTTCTTATGAAAAGTTTGACAGGCATCTGCAGCTTTATACGGAGTGGGGAGTGGTCAGGACCTATACCATCGGGAAGGATACCCAGCTTCGCGTACAGGGCGGCATCAAGAGTCCCATTCTCCGGGAGCTGGCCGCCGGGGAGAAGGTGGAATTCCTGGAGGAGATGGAGACCTGGAGCAAGGTAAAGACCTCTGATTCCATGATAGGCTATGTGGAGAACAAGCGGCTGACAAATCTGGACACGGAGGTGGAAACGCCGGTCACCGATTATGTACCGGAGGAGTACACGTCCCTTTCCATGGAGGGAAAGGTAAGCCTCGGCTGGCATGCGATAGGAGGCGTGGGCGGCAACGACACCCTGGCGGATATGGTGAAGGAGGGAAAGGGCATCAATGTGATAGCACCTACCTGGTTCAGCTTGAAGGACAGCGAGGGAGAGCTTTTCAGATCCTTTGCCTCGGCAAAATATGTGGAAAAGGCTCACGGCTACGGACTGCAGGTATGGGGCGTGTGGGATGATTTCAACTATGCGCTGGATACGAAAACGGCGGTTGACAGCTATCAGCTCCTTGCTTCTACCACCAGGCGGCAGGAGATGGCCCGCAATATGACGGATACTGCGCTTGAATACGGGCTGGATGGGATCAACATCGACTTTGAGGAGCTGTCTGATGAGGCCCGGCCTCATTTTAACCAGTTCTTGAGAGAGCTTTCGGTTTTGTGCAGGCAGAACGGGCTGGTGCTGTCCGTGGACGACAAGGTGCCGTTGAATTCCTCCAATATTTACAGGCTGGACATTCAGGGACAGGTAGTGGACTATGTGATAATGATGGGATATGACGAGCATTGGGGCGGTTCCCAGGAGGCGGGAAGCGTGGCTAGCATTGATTTTGTGACAGGCGGTCTGGATCGGATACTGGAGCACGTCCCGCCGGAAAAGGTGATCAATGCGATTCCCTTTTATACCAGGCTGTGGAAAACAGAGGGAGTAACGGTGACGGATTCCGCGATCCCCATCAGCAATGTGGAGGAATGCCTGAAGAACTATGGCAAGAAGCAGGAGGACGCAGGCTGGGACGATGTGATCTGCCAGAATTATATCGAATGGCAGGGCGAAAGCGCTTTTTACCAGATGTGGATAGAGGATACGGAGTCCCTGACAGTGAAGCTGAATGCGATGAGAGCGCGGAATATAGGCGGCGTCGCCGTCTGGCGGCTGGGCTATGGCACGAAGGCAGCCTGGGAGTTGATAGCCGCGTACGCGGGAACGGCAAACTAGGCGCGCGGATCTGCAGCGGAATATGCCGTTTTGCGGCTCAGATTCGGCGCGTACAATACTTCAGCCATGTAATGACCTGCAGGAGCTGCAGCATTACATGGCTGAATTGTTTATCTTAATAGTATGCTTTGTCTGTTAATTCGTTTTCCTGTAAAGTGCATAGCTTCCTGCGAACAATACGGCAGCAGCGCCTGTCAGGCAGATCAGCCGGAGAGCCAGGCTATTGTCGCCGGTCCTTGGAACCTGATCATACTCGGAAGCGTCGTCGACTGCGGGGGCAGAAGCAGCGGGAGCGGCTTCGGGAGCAGTGGCGGTTTCTGCAGTACTGGCGGTTTCGGCAGCACCCTTTGCCTGAAGGTATGCCTCAGAAGGAGTAGGTGAGGCGGTGAACTGGATCGTACCGTTTTCAAATTTCATGGTACCTTTGGGAAGATCGTAAAACGTACACCATGAGCTGCCTGAGTTCCTCAAAACCTGGAACATTCCCACAGTACCCAGACAGGAAATATTGGAATGAGGCTCGTTGTCGATGTGCAGCACCATGTCCAGCACATTATTGTTAAAGGTGCAGGTAGTATTGTCATACAGATGGGCGTTGGTAACATCTCCGTTGATGGCGGCGACTGCGCCTGCAAGGACATAACAATCCCTGACGCCGGCAGTGAAAACTACGGCGGTAGCATCCCGGTGGATGGTCAGGTTACTCAGCTTGAAAGCGCTGAGATCCAATTCCATGTTGGCAGCGGTGTCTCCCGCGTATATGACGATCTGGTCGCCGTCCTTCAGATCCTGGTTTATCAGGTAGTAAAGCTCCCTGTGGGACATTCCGTCCTCAAAGGTGTTGCCGGATACATAGCGCCAGCCGTTGACGTTTCCTCCAATATACTTGATGGAGTAAGTTTTGGCCTCATCCGCTCTTGCGGTCATGACATTGCTGCCGGGCAGCAGGACAAGCATTGCGGCTGCCGCGAGCATGGATACAAAAAGTTTCAGTTTCTTGTGCATTTTCAGTCCTCCTTTAATTTTGAATGGGGAGATAAGCATCTCCGCTTTCTACTTCTTTTGCCACCACCACAAACCGCCCGTTCTTCACGTGATACGCGCAGGTGGAGAGGGTAAGGAAGCAGTCCCCAAATTCTGCCGTGACACCAGTGTCATAAATCGAAAGCTCTTTTATATTTTGATAAAAATCATCAAATTCCTCAGTGGTGTCAGCCTGGAAGAATTTGTAGAACTTGAACACCTGGTCTGTTTTTTTATAGACCTGAGAGTAGAATACCGCGATGACTTCGTAGTTGCGCCGACATTCCTTTGTATACAGGGAAATTGCCCTGTGCGTCTGAAAGAAAGCTTCGTCTTTATAATCTGTCAGTGTACCGAACATGGCTCCCGATCTCATGTTGTGACCGTGAATGATCAGGTTTGTAGTCAGGGGTTCCAGGCAGCTGTCGGTATCCAGGATCAGACAGCCGTTGCTGTTTTTTGAACCGTCAAAACCTCGGCGGAGATAATATTCCTCGTCCTCCGGCGTCCACATCACAGGATAATCGATTTCAGTATCCGGTATCTGCAGCCACGCGGCCATATCACTGTTAGCAAGAAAGCTGTCACGGTAAGGATTTTCAATGGGTTCCGGGGTTGGCTCCGGAGTGGGTTCGGGGGTCTCATCGGGAGGCTCCTGAGACGGCTCCGGGGAAGAGGACACCGGGGTTTCGGGGGGAAACTCATTTTCCGGCTCCGGTTCGGATCCTTCTGCTTGAGCCGCATCTGCGGATACCCGCAATTCCTCCATGCCTTCGGAGGTCTGTACATGATCTCTGACCTGGCGGATGATCAAGATCACCGCGGCAGTCAGACAGCTGACAGCCATGACAGCCAGTATGACAGCCAATGCTTTCCTGAAGTTTTTCATATATATCCTCATTGTCCTTTGATACCTCCATATTAGCCCAAAAAAAAGAACATTGCAACACTTTTGACGGTTTTAAAGAAAAATTAAGAAGAATATATATTTAAGGAAAACTTATGGCAAGGCTAAACTATGAGTAAGTGGAATCAAAGGCTGATTTCGGCAGCGGTGGGGATGCTTTTTTTGATCTCTCTTGTGTACGTCGGCAGAGAGGTGGTGCTGTATACTACGGCAAAGGGCATGGGCGGAGAAGAGAGGGGCAGGATAGCAGACAGAGAAAGATTTTGTGTGGTCATCGACGCCGGACATGGAGGGATCGACCCCGGAAAAATAGGAATAAACGGAGCCCAGGAAAAGGAGATCAATCTGCTGATCGCGGAAAAGCTTAAGAAGTATCTGGAGGCAAATGATGTGAGGGTGGTGATGACAAGAGAGAGCGACGAGGGGTTGTATGATGCGGATGCATCCAATAAAAAGGTGCAGGACATGAAGAGAAGAATCAACATCATTGACGAGACCGGGCCCCAGATCACCGTCAGCATCCATCAAAACAGCTATCCTGAGGAGTACGTGCATGGGGCGCAGGTGTTTTTTTACACCGGCAGCAGGGAGGGGCAGGAGTTGGCGGAGTCGGTGCAGCGGCAGCTCGTGGAGAAGGTGGACCCGGAAAACAAACGCCAGGTAAAGGCAAACGACAGCTATTATCTTCTGAAAAAAACAGGGGTGCCTATCATTATTGTGGAGTGCGGCTTCCTCTCCAACAGCGGGGAGGCGGAGAAGCTTTGCAGCGACGAATATCAGGAGGAACTGGCGTGGGCCATACATATGGGTATCCTGCAATATTTGAATGGGCAAGACTAAGACTTTATCTTTTTGACGGTTTATGATATAATGTGCGCAGAAGAAAATCAAGCGACGCGAAGCGGCATTTGATTTTCCTGCGGTTATTAGCGAGCAAGCGTCCGATGAAATCGGACAAAGAAGCGCAAAGTGGCGTACGCCACTTGAAAGCGCGGGCTTGCGAGTTTAGATAAAGCAGGCGGAGGAGCGCGCCGGTCAATATGGATACAGTAACGGTAAAAATCAGGCCCGGCAGGGAAGTGTTTACGGCGGAGGAGGACGCGGCGCTGCGCCGGGCGGGCAGCATTATAAAAAGCGGCGGCCTGGTGGCGTTTCCCACGGAGACCGTATACGGCCTGGGGGGAGACGCCCTGAACAGGGAGTCCGCCCGGAAGATCTACGAGGCGAAGGGAAGGCCCTCCGACAACCCGCTGATCGTGCATATAGGCAGGCTGGAGGATATGGAGAAAATTGCCAGCCGGATACCGGAGGAGGCATTCAGGATCGCAGAGGCGTTCTGGCCCGGTCCTTTGACTATGATACTGCATAAGGCGGAAGCTGTTCCGGCCGAAACTACCGGCGGCCTGGACACGGTGGCGGTGCGGTTTCCCTCGGATAGAACGGCCCGGAAGCTGATAGAATATGGGGGAGGATATATTGCCGCCCCCAGCGCTAACCGTTCAGGGCGGCCAAGCCCTACCCTGGCAAAATATGTGATCCAGGATATGGACGGCAGGATAGATATGATCATTGACGGCGGCCGGGTGGGGATCGGGCTGGAATCCACTATCCTTGACCTGACCGTGTCGCCGCCCCAGATATTGCGCCCCGGCTATGTGACCGAGGAGATGCTGAAGAGTGTATTGGAAGAAATCGACACAGATGTCACAATTTTGGATACGGATGGCGGACAGGCCCCCAGAGCGCCGGGCATGAAGTA
Source organism: Bacillota bacterium (assembly GCA_023663285.1). Lineage (GTDB taxonomy): Bacteria > Bacillota > Clostridia > Lachnospirales > Lachnospiraceae > Acetatifactor. The sequence continues at coordinate 7,424 of JAMPHT010000025.1, read as the reverse complement.
TCGTCATTATGCGCCCAGGGGGGAACTGACTATCGTGGAAGGAAAATCCGATGCAGTGATCGAATACATGAACAGGCAGGCGGCGGCAGACAGGGAGCAGGGTGAGAAAACCGGCATTATCTGCACCGCTGAAAGTATGCCCCGTTGTCTGGCGGATATCGTGAAGTGTGTGGGCAGCCGAAGGGATGAGGAGAGCGTCGCAAGGAATCTGTTTTCCGTACTTCGGGAATTTGACGACGAGGGAGTCACAAAAATATATGCGGAAAGCTTTGAGGCAGCAGGACTGGGACTGGCCATTATGAACAGGCTGCTGAAGGCGGCGGGACACCGGCTGGTTCGGGTATGAGGGGTAAAAGATTTCCGCGGCATGAAACAAACGGCGGCGAACGGCGTTTATAATAATAGGAAAACAGGAGGAGAAATAATGCTTGCAATCGGAAGTGATCACGGTGGTTACCAGTTGAAAGAAATCCTGAAGGACTATTTTGAAGAAAATAAGATTCCTTATCGGGATATGGGCTGCAATGACACGGCTTCGGTGGATTATCCCGTCTACGGACGGGCAGTGGCGGAAGCGGTGGCGGAGGGGATCTGTGATAAGGGGATCGTCATTTGCACCACAGGCATCGGCATCAGTATGGTGGCGAACAAAGTGCCGGGTGTGCGCTGCGCTCTTTGCTCGGACACACTTTCCGCAAGGATGACCAGACTTCATAATGACGCCAACGTGCTTGCCCTGGGGGGCGGGATACTGGGGCCGAACCTTGCCCTGGATATCGTGGAGACATTTTTAAACACGCCCTTTTCGGGAGAAGAGAAGCATCGGCGCAGAATCGATATGATGGAGGGAGGAAAATAAAATGGCAAAAGTAGTAATCATGGATCACCCGTTGATCCAGCACAAGATCGGTTTTATCCGCAGGCAGGAGACAGGCACGAAGGATTTCAGACAGACCATCAGCGAGATCGCCATGCTGATATGCTATGAGGCTACCCGCGATCTGAAGCTGGGAGATGTGGAGATCACCACGCCGATATGTACCACCACGGCAAAGGAGCTGCGGGGCAAGAAGCTGGCGGTGGTCCCGATCCTGCGGGCGGGCTTGGGTATGGTGGACGGTATCCTGGAGCTGATCCCGGCTGCGAAGGTGGGACATATCGGCCTGTACCGGGATCCGGAGACCCTAAAGCCCGTGGAGTATTACTGTAAGCTGCCGGCGGACTGTGCGGAGCGGGAAGTGTTTGTGGTGGACCCCATGCTTGCCACCGGCGGTTCCTCAGCGGCGGCGATCCAGATGCTGAAGGACAGAGGCTGCAAAAACATTCATTTCATGTGCATCATTGCGGCGCCCGAAGGGATCAAGGCCATGGAGGAGGCGCACCCGGATGTGGATATGTATGTGGGCGCCCTGGATGAAAGGCTGAATGACCATGGCTATATCGTTCCCGGACTTGGGGATGCGGGAGACCGTATCTTCGGTACAAAGTAACGACGCTTCATACTGAGAGGAGACGGCATGGGAAAGAGAGAAGATTACATCAGCTGGGATGAATATTTTATGGGAGTGGCGCACCTTTCCGGTATGCGCTCCAAGGATCCCAGCACCCAGGTGGGAGCGTGCATTGTCAGCAATGACAACAAGATACTGTCCATGGGCTACAACGGATTTCCCATGGGCTGCTCGGATGATGAATTCCCCTGGGACAGGGAGGGGGAGGAGCTGGATACCAAGTATCCCTTCGTCACCCACAGCGAGCTGAATGCCATTTTAAATTACAGGGGCGGCTCTCTGGAGGGGACGAAGATATACGTATCCCTGTTTCCCTGCAACGAATGTGCAAAGGCGATCATACAGGCGGGCATCCGGACGGTGGTGTACGACAGTGATAAATATGAAGGAACGCCGGGAAACCGGGCGTCAAAAAAAATGTTTGACGCAGCGGGAGTGCATTATGTTCCCTATTCCCACACCGGACGGCAGATACATATCCGGGTTTAAGGAAAGGCAGGTTGCAACAGTTGAAGGTCTGGAAGAGAAGGGCAGCTGCTTTGCTGACAGCAGCATTGATAGCCGTGAGCTTTTTCGGGGATTCGGGAAAGGCAGACGGAGTAGTAGGCGCCGGGATGAAATTATTCCCCGGTCCCCTTGTGGTGTCCGCAACCTCCAGCACCCAGCAGCAGATCAATGAGGCCGAGGAGAGGCGGCAGGAGCTGGAGGAGCAGAGGAACGAGAACGAAGAGGCCCTTGAGGGTCTCCAGGGAGAGCAGAAGGACCTGCAGAGAAAACTGAACAAGCTGAATGAGCAGCTGAGCCAGGTGGCGGAGGAGCTGGCAAGCCTGGAGCAGCAGATCCGGGACAAGGAGCAGGAGATCGCGGATACCCAGGCGGCGCTGGAGGATGCGAAGGCCACGGAGCAGTGGCAGTATGAAGGCATGGTGGACAGGGCGCGGGCACTGTATGAGATGAACGATGAAAGCTATATCAACGCGCTGTTGAAGGAAAAGAGCCTTGCAGGGATACTGAATGCGGCGGATTACATCGAGAAGGTGGCGGTCTACGAGCAGCAGAAGATGGAAGAGTACAGGTCTAACCGCATTTATATTGAAGAGCAGGAGGCGCGGCTTCAGGGAGAAAGGAATGAGCTGGAGCAGCTGAAGGTGCAGGCGGAGGCGGAAAAGGAAAAGGTTTCCGGCCTGATCAGCCAGACCTCCAACTCCATTGCGGATTACGGTGACCAGATCGAGGAAGCGGAGGAACGGGCCAGAGAGGTGGAGGCGCAGATCAAAAAGGAAGAGGAGAACCTGGAGTATCTGCGCAAGAAGCTGGCGGAGGAGATCGCCCTGTCCCAGGCGGCGGCAAACGCGGCCTGGCGGGACATTTCAGAGGTAAACTTCAGCGAGAATGACCGCTATCTGCTGGCAAACCTGATCTACTGCGAGGCAGGGGCGGAGCCTTATGCCGGCAAGCTTGCAGTGGGCAGCGTGGTGATAAACCGGGTCTTGAGCGCTAAATTTCCCGACTCCGTGGTAGGCGTCATTTATCAGAAGAAACAGTTTTCTCCGGTGGCAAGCGGCAGGCTGGATCTGGCGCTGGCATCGAACAAGGCCACCCAGGAGTGCTACAGAGCGGCGGACGAGGCTATGACCGGCATGACCAATGTGGGGAACTGCGTCTTTTTCCGCACTCCCATTCCGGGACTGACCGGGATCAGTATCGGCGGGCATATCTTTTATTAAAGAGCGCTACAGCCCCAGGCTGTTTAATCGTGCCTGAAGCCTGTCAAATTTATCCCGATAAATAACAGTGAGCAGATGATTCAGATTGCGCAGGCAGGTGGTCATCTGCTCTTTTGTGATCAGCTCCCGCTCCATGGCCTCCGCCAGCTCGTCCAGATCCACTACCTCCATATGCCCGTCAGGGTAGAGTATCACGTCCACCAGCAGATCTGTGACCGTCAGGGCGGTCTCCGACGGATCAAGGCTGTATTCCACAATGTCGCAGTACCAGTATAACAGCGTGCCGTCCGCCCTGTATATCTTGCTGACCTTGATGCCTTCCCGCAGGAAATAGCAGGAGCAGCCGTGGGAGAAATTCGGCTTCGGACGAAGGGTGTTCCATTTGGTGACGAGAAATTCATCATTCTGCTCTATGATCGTGTCATCCTTCAGCAGAATACACTCCGGGGGAATTAATCTGCGCCGGTAAAGGCTGGAAATCTGATTCATATGAGGACCCCTTTCTGTCAATATATGACCGGAACGCTGAGCTTGCGGCGGACTGTACGGTCCGTTTCCGGCAGAAGGCATATCCCGTAAAATGTGAGCGGTACATTAATGCTCCATCTGCGGAAACGGTATAAACGGCATGGGCGGGACCGTATGGGGACACAGCTCCTTTTCCATCCATATCATGTCGTGCCATTTTCCTTTTTTAAAGCCTGAGGCGTGAAAGTGCGCCACGGTATGATAGCCGAAATGTTCGTGGAAAGCGACGCTGGCGGGATGAGGGTAGGCGATGCAGGCGCACAGATTGCAGATATGCTGTCTGCGCAGAAGCTCCTCCAGAGCATTGTACAGCGCCGCGCCGATCCCTTTCCCAGTACAGCCTTCCCGCACATAGATGGAAGTCTCCACAGACCAGTCATAGGCTGCCCGGCCCTTGAAGGCTGACGCATAGGCATATCCGAGAAAAACGCCGTCCTCCTCCGCCGCCAGGTAGGGATATTTTTCCAGCGTGCGCCGGATGCGGCTCTCAAACTCCTCCGGGGTGGGAACCTCATATTCAAAGGTGATACAGGTGCGCTCCACATAGGGGGCGTAGATCTCCAGCAGACGGCCGGCGTCCTGAGGCGTGGCAATGCGGATATTCATGGGGTGCAGGTTCCTTTCGCAAACTTTGTTCAAATACTACAACCGATAGGTGAAAGAGTCAATGGCAAATTGTAAATATTTCTAGACTTTTTTGCAGAAATTGGATATAATGGGAAATATGAAACATCGAAATGATGACAAAAAAGAAACTTTTAAGGTATTGCCGCTGATCACGCAGCTGGGCCTGGTCATGATCTCATCCCTGGGGATGACTACCGCGCTTGGACTGTGGCTGGATCGGAGGCTGGGGACCTCCTTTATCACGGTGATCCTGTTCTTTGTAGGCGCCGTGGCAGGCTGCCAGGGGGTCTACCGTCTGGTGAAGAAGATAGACGGGGATGAAAACGGGAAAGATGATAAAGTATCTGAAAAGGATAGATAGGACGCTGCTGGAAATGCACACGGGTATGCTGCTGTACGGTCTGATATGCCAGACAGTGGGCGCTTTCTTTGTAAAGGACCAGCTGAGATTCGCTTCAAGCTTATGGTTTGGCGTCCTCTTTGCGGTGACTGCCAGCATCCATATGGCCAGGACGCTGGACAGGGCCCTGGCGGACAGCGCGTCCGCCTCAAAGCTGATCACCCGCGGATATGTTTTCAGGTATCTGATGGTGATAGTGATCCTGGCCATTGTCTCGGTGACGAATGTGATGGATACCCTGATCGTGTTCTTAGGATACATGAGCCTGAAGCTGACGGCTTATCTGCAGCCGTTCACTCACAGATTCTATAATATGTTGTTTCATGAGACCGACCCTGTGCCCCAGGCGCTTCCCGAAGAGGAGGACCGGGAGCCGGAAGAAGCCTCTTAAGGAAAGCATAAAAGCTTTCCGGGTAAACAAAATACGAGAGAAGAGGAGGTGAGAGTATGGAGCATGGGATCTTGTTATCCGGTGGTGGCGACGTGGATTTTATGATCCACGGAGTCTTTCAGTATTCCTTTTTCGGACATACTGTCTGGATAACAACTACACACGTATGCGTATTGTTTGTCATGCTGATTCTGATCGTTTTTGCCATTGCGGCGAAGCGGTGTATGGCAAAGGCATCCGAGGTGCCCGGTGGTTTCCAGAATGTGGTGGAGCTGATCGTTGAAAAGCTTGACGGCATGGTGGATGTCTCCATGGAGGCGTCGGCGCCGAAGTATTACAACTACATCGGCACTGTCTTTATCTTCATTCTGGTCAGCAACATTTCGGGACTTTTCGGCCTGCGTCCGCCCACTGCGGATTACGGAGTGACACTGCCGCTTGCCCTGATTACCTTTATGCTGATCCGCATCAACAAGTGGAAATATCAGAAACCGCTGACGATATGGGAAGATTATTGTTCACCCCTTCCCAAATGGCTGCCCATATGGGTCCCGATCAACGTTATCAGTAATCTGGCTGTGCCGGTTTCGCTGTCTTTACGTCTGTTTGCCAACGTTTTGTCGGGAACGGCGATGATGGCGCTGGTGTACGGCCTGCTGGGCTGGTTCGCTACCCTGTGGCCCGCTGCGCTGCATGTGTATTTTGATTTGTTCTCAGGAGCAATTCAAACGTATGTATTTTGTATGCTGACCATGACCTACGTCGCAAATGAGATAGGTGATGGAACAAGAAGATGATCTTACTAAATTTTAGGAGGAAAAAAGAATGGACTTCAATGAAAACTTTATTTTAGGTTGCTCGGCAATCGGTGCAGGTCTGGCGGTCATCGCCGGTATCGGACCTGGTATCGGACAGGGTATCGCGGCAGGACACGCTGCTGCGGCAGTAGGACGTAACCCCGGCGCACAGTCACAGATCAGAACCATGATGCTGCTTGGTCAGGCAGTTGCCGAGACCACAGGTCTGTACGGTCTGCTGATCGCGTTCCTTCTGTTATTCCTTAAGCCCCTTCTGCCCTAAGCTTAGGCGGCATACCGTAAAGCTTATAAAAGGCAGAAAGGAGGCAGAGGATGATACTTTTAACAGAGAGCCCGTCGCTGTCAAGGCTGTTCGATCTGGACTGGCAGCTGATTGCTGACGCCTGCCTGCTCATTATAGCGATGTTTGCGCTGTTCCTCATCATGAGCTATTTTCTGTTTGATCCGGCAAGAAAGATGCTGAACAGCCGTAAGGAGAAGATACGCTCCGAGCTGGAGACGGCCAGGCAGGACATGGACGAGGCAGGACGCCTGAAGGAAGATTATGAGAGCAGGCTGAAGGAAATCGACAAGGAGGCGGAAGCCATCTTAAGCGAAGCCCGGAAAAAGGCATTGAACAATGAGAACCAGATCATTGCCCAGGCAAAGGAAGAGGCGGCACGCATTCTGGAGCGGGCAAAGACAGAGGCTGAGCTTGAGAAGCAGAAGATTTCCGACGAAGTAAAGCGGGAGATCGTTGCAGTTGCGGCTATCATGGCCGGAAAGGTGGTGTCCGCATCCATCGACACCAACGTGCAAAACCAGCTGATTGATGAAACCTTAAAGGAAATAGGTGATAAGACATGGCTAAGTTAGTATCCAAGACATACGGTGAGGCCTTGTTTGAAGCGGCTATGGAATCCGGAGAGGACAGGGCTGGAGAGATCCTGGAGGAGATAAGCGCAGTCAGGAACATACTTGCGGAGAATCCCCGGTTTGACGAGTTGATGAAGCATCCGGGAATTCCCAAGCAGGAAAAGCTGCAGGTAGTGGATACGGTTTTCAGAGGGCGTGTCAGTGAAGAACTGGTGAATTTTCTGGAAATCATCGTTTCCAAGGAGCGCTACCGGGATCTGCCGGCGGTTTTTGACTACTTTACCGACAAGGTGAAGGAGCAGAAAAAGATCGGCATTGCGCAGGTAACTACCGCGCTGGAGCTCTCGCCGTCCCAGAGGTCGGCAGTGGAAGCAAGACTGCTTGAGACCAGCGGCTACAGAGAGATGGAAATGTATTTTGAAACGGATGCTTCCCTCATCGGGGGAATGGTCATCCGTATAGGCGACAGAGTTGTGGATAGCAGTATCCGCACAAAGTTGGACAGTTTGACAAAACAATTATTACAAATCCAGCTGGGATGACCGGTTGGAAGAAAGGTGCGACAGA
>JAMPHT010000024.1 GCA_023663285.1 Bacillota bacterium | reverse complement strand
TAACACACCTCAAAGAGGGTGTATAACACACCTCTTTGTGCAGGCATGACTGGAAAGAATGGAGTCGGATCCATTGTGCTTTGCGGCGGGGTGTTGACTTAGGGAAAGGCAGGAAAAATGTCATGACGAAGATGCAGGAATACATGGAAGAGGCGGAAAAGGCACTGTTACACACCTATAACCGTTATCAGATCGTGCTGGAAAGAGGGGACGGAGTCCGGCTCTATGACATGGAGGGGAAGGAGTATCTGGATTTTGTGGCGGGTATTGCGGTGTTTGCGCTGGGGTACAATAACAGAGAGTACAATGACGCTCTGAAGGCGCAAATAGACAAAATCATCCATACCTCCAACTATTATTACAACAGGCCCGCCATAGAGGCGGCAAAGAAGCTGAAGAAGGCTTCCGGCATGGACAGGGTCTTTTTCACCAACTCCGGGGCGGAGGCGGTGGAGGGAGCGCTGAAGGCGGCCCGGAAGTACGCCTATCTCAAGGACGGCAGGACGGATCATGAGATCATTGCCATGGATCATTCCTTCCACGGCAGGACCTTCGGAGCCCTGTCGGTCACAGGCAATCCGAAGTACCGGGAGCCCTTTGAACCTATGATAGGGAATATCCGGTTTGCAAAGCTGAATGATGTCGACAGTGTGAAGGCGCAGATAACTGACAAAACCTGTGCCATCATCATGGAGACGGTGCAGGGGGAGGGCGGCCTGGTGCCTGCCACAGAGGATTTTCTGAAGGGAGTCCGGGCCATCTGCGACGAGCGGGATATTCTGCTGATACTGGACGAGATACAGTGCGGCATGGGCAGGACCGGATATATGTATGCCTGGCAGAAATACGGTGTGAAGCCGGACATCATGACTACAGCCAAGGCATTAGGCTGCGGCGTGCCCGTAGGGGCTTTCCTGATGACCGAGAGGGTGGGACAGAATTCCCTTGCGGCAGGAGACCACGGGACCACCTACGGCGGGAACCCGTTAGCCTGCGCGGCGGTGGAAAAAGTGCTTGATTTATTTGAGCAGAACCATATAATAGAGAATGTGAGAGAGACGGCCCCCTATCTGGAAAAGCGCCTTGAAGAGTTGAAAGACAGATACGGCTGCATCATAGAGCGGCGGGGAGCCGGATTGATGCAGGGACTGGTGTTCGACAGGCCCGTGGGCGAGATCATCAACAGGGCGTTGGAGAACGGCTTGATACTGATCAACGCGGGGGCAAATATTATCCGCTTCGTGCCTCCTCTCATTATTACAAAAGAAAATGTAGACGAGATGATTTCGATTTTGGAGAAAAGCATAGAATGAATTTTAAAAGAAGATTGACGGCGGCAGCGGTGGTGGCGGCTTTTGCCGCCGCTGTTGTTTACGGCGGTACGCTGGATACGGGTACAGAGCCGGAGAAAATAACGCAGCCATCCTGGTTTGACAGGACGGACACTATCTATTTCTGGTATTCTGATGAGGATATGACTAATTTTGTGAACAGCGCGGCGGTTTCCTTCGGTGAGAGGGAAAATGTGCATGTGATCCCGGTACTGACTTCGGACAGTGAGTATCTGGAGGCGATCAACCGGGCTTCCCTGCAGGAAGAGCAGATGCCCGACGTGTATATCATCAGCCACGATTCTCTGGAAAAGGCTTATCTGGCAGGACTGGCGGAAGAGATACGGGATGAGGAAAACGTATGCAGCGCCGACAATTTTCCGGCGGCGGCGCTGTCCGCAGTGTCTTACCACGGAAAGACAGTGGCCTATCCTCTTTCCTTTGAGACCAGCGCTCTGATCTACAATGAAAGCTATCTGGCGGAGTGGGCGCTGCAGAGCGCCCAGAAAGAGCTGCTGGGGGACGGCACCGAGGAAGGTGAACCGGATGAGGACTCAACCGGGATCGACATAAATGAGGAGGAACTGGCGGCAAAGACGGAGGAATATTTGCAGGAAGCCATTCCGGGGACTCTGGACGACCTTTTGACCATCGCCGACACCTTTGATCTGCCGGAGGGCGTGGAAGGAATCATGAAATGGGCGGTATCGGACATTTTTTATAATTACTGGATCGTGGGGAATTACATGATCGTGGGCGGAGACGCAGGTGATGATGAAAGCGACATCCACATTGCAAATGAGCAGACCATTGCCTGCCTTGAGGTGTATAAGGCGTTAGGGCAGTTCTTTTTCATTGAGTCGGACACTGTCACCTATGATTCCGCGATCCAGGACTTTATGGACGGGAAGATAGTATTTACCATTGCTACCACAGACATAGTAGACAGGCTGGCGGAGGCAAAGGCGGAGGGCAGCATCGACTTTGACTATGGGGTTGCCATGATGCCCATGGTGAGCAGCGAGCTGCAGAGCCGTTCCATGTCCGTGACAAATGCGGTTGCGGTAAACGGCTATTCCCGGCACAAGGAGCTGGCAAACAAATTTGCGGCGTATCTGGTGGACGAGTGCGCCGATTCTCTCTATGAGAGAACGGGAAAGGCGCCTGCAAAGCTGAGCGCAGGCACGGACAACGGGGCGCTGCAGATATTCAAGCTGGAGTATGCCCGCAGCGTACCTCTGCCCAAGATGATGGAGACGGGAAATTTCTGGCTGCACCTGGAAAGGCTGTTTGCCCAGGTTTGGGACGGGGAGGACGTGACTGCCCAGGTACAGGAGCTGGCTGCCCAGATCGAGGCCCAGACAGGTACTGTTCAATAACAGGATAAAAACGCATAAATGAACCGATCGGGGGTACACTTAAGATAAAGAAAGGAAAGGTGTATTCCAATGATCGGTTTTTTTATTGCGTTGATCTCCGGCGCTCTGATGAGCATACAGGGAGTGTTTAATACCCAGGTCACAAAGGCGTCCAGCATCTGGGCCGCCAGCGCCTTTGTACAGTTGTCCGCCCTGGTGGTATGCCTGGGCGCCTGGCTTTTTACGGACAGGAGCAATCTGCTGCAGGTGTTCAGGGTGCAGCCAAAGTATATGCTGTTAGGCGGCGCGATAGGAGCGTTTATCACATATACGGTCATAAAGAGTATGGATATGCTGGGGCCTGCAAAAGCGGTGATGCTGATCGTGGTGGCCCAGCTGCTGGTGGCATATGTCATTGAACTGCTTGGCTGGTTCGGCGTGGAAAAGCAGCCCTGGGAGTGGAGGAAGGCTGTGGGTATGGCAGTGGCAATAGCGGGGATCATTATTTTTAAATGGAAATGATGAAAAGTGGCTTGTAAAAAGATTACAATTCTATTACAATAATGTTGATCAGCATAGAGAGGCAATCCCTGAAAGAGAGGGACTATGGTGAAATACAAAAGAATATTGCGAAAGACTGTGATGTGCGGTCTTATTTTGAGCGGATTGCTGTGCGGCTGCGGGACACAGAAGGATGGTCTGGTCCTTGTGGGCGGGGCCGGTGCTGAGGCGACCGGGGAAGGTCTGTCCGCTGTGGGCGAAGAGAACAGAGGATCATCAGGAGCGGTTCTGCCTGCCTCAGGGGAAGAGATCCGGGGGGCGGATGCTTCGTCCGCTGCCGGGGAGTCGGCCTCGGAGGAACTGACGTTGATCTATGTGTATGTGTGCGGTGCGGTGAACGATCCGGGCGTGGTGATCCTGCCGGAGGGAAGCAGAGCTGAGGAGGCATTGGAAGCGGCAGGCGGTTTTCGGCAGGATGCCGGAAGGGACTATGTAAATCTGGCCGCAAGGGTGCAGGACGGCGAGAAGCTGTATTTTCCCACGGAGGAAGAAACAGCGGAACTGACAACAGGACTGCGGGCAGAACTGCAGTCGGAGAGCGCCGGGGACGGTCTGATCAATATCAATACGGCGGACGAGGCGGCCCTGTGTACGCTGCCGGGGATCGGTGAGTCCAGAGCCGGGGATATACTGCGTTATCGGGAGGAGAACGGACCCTTTGAGAGCTGTGAGGACATTATGAAGGTGCCGGGCATCAAAGACAGCGTTTACAGTAAGATCAAGGACAGAATCAAGATAGAGTGAGGTAAGGTTTAAGATGGCAGAGAAAAGAGCGTTGGTGGTGGACGATGAAAAGCTGATCGTGAAAGGGATCCGTTTCAGCCTGGAGCAGGATAATATGAAGGTAGACTGCGCCTATGACGGGGAGGAAGCGCTGGAGTACGCCCGGAACAATCAGTATGATATCGTGCTTCTGGATGTGATGCTGCCGAAGCTTACGGGCTATGAGGTCTGCCAGCAGATCAGGGAATTCTCCAATGTGCCCGTCATCATGCTGACGGCAAAAGGGGACGACATGGATAAGATACTGGGCCTGGAATACGGCGCAGACGACTATATCACCAAGCCCTTTAATATTCTGGAGGTAAAAGCGCGGATCAAGGCCATCATGCGGCGCATGGAGCCCAAGCGGGTCATGGGAGATGCGGCCGTGGCCCCGAAAACAGTGGTCAGCGGTGAGATGAAGCTGGACTGCGAGGGCAGGAGAGCATATATTGCAGGGAAGGAGATCGGACTGACCGCCAAGGAATTTGAGGTCCTGGAGCTGCTGATGCTCAACCCCAACAAGGTATACAGCCGGGAAAACCTGCTGCAGCTGGTGTGGGGGACGGATTATCCGGGAGACGTAAGGACAGTGGATGTACATATCAGGCGGCTTCGGGAGAAGGTCGAACAGAATCCCAGCGAGCCCAAGTATGTACATACCAAGTGGGGCGTAGGCTATTATTTTTATAACGAATAAAGGAATACAGGATGGCGGTGAAAATTTGGGAGAAGCTGAAAAATCTCCTTTCTCTGCGCAGCCTGCGGGCGCGCATCTTTATCATTATACTGGTGATGGGTATTGTCCCCTGTGTGCTTATGCGGTATGGAATCCTTAACAGCTATGAGGAGCGCAGCGTTCAGAACAGGATCTCCACGGTGCAGAACCAGCTGCTAATCGTGGGGAACCATCTGCTCAGCAATCATTATTTCAGCAGTACAAAGACAAATGAAAATGTGATCAATGCGGAGCTGGAGATGATCTCCAATCTCTATGAGGGCAGGGTCATGATCGTGGATTCCAGCCTGAAGGTGGTCAAGGATACCTATGCCATCAGCGAGGGAAAGACCATGATCTCCGAGGAGGTCATCCGTGGCTTTCAGGGAGAATATATGTCCCATTATGACAGGGAGCACGGCTACATAGAGATGACTACGCCCATTGTGGATGCAAGCAGTTCAAATGAGGGGGCAAGCCCTATTGTGGGAGTGATGGTGACCAGCATTTCCAACGACGCCATTGTCGCTACAATGGAAGTCCTGAACCGGGAGGCACTGATTCTACAGTACCTGATGCTGATCGGGATCCTTGCTTTCGCGTTGATCCTCTCCACAGTGCTGACCCGGCCCTTCAGCAGGATCACGAAGGCCATCAATGAGGTGAAGGCGGGGTACAGCGACAAGACCATTGACGTTCCGGACTATACGGAGACGGTGCATATCGTGGACGCGTTCAATCAGCTGCTGAAGCGAATGAAAACGCTGGACGATTCCAGGCAGGAGTTTGTGGCAAACGTGTCCCATGAACTGAAAACGCCCATCACCTCCGTCAAGGTGCTGGCGGACTCGCTGCTGGCCCAGGAGGATGCGCCGGCGGAGCTGTACCGGGAATTCATGGAGGATATCGTGTCGGAGATCGACCGGGAGAATCAGATCATTACGGACCTGTTGGCGCTGGTAAGAATGGAGAAGAAGGTACAGAGCCTGAATATCGTGACTTTGAATATCAACGATCTGACGGAGCTGATCTTAAAGAGGCTGCGCCCCATTGCCCGAAAGAGGGATGTGGAGCTGGTTTTTGAAAGTATGCGCACGGTGACGGCGGAGGTGGATGAGGTCAAGCTGACGCTGATCATGACGAACCTGGTGGAGAATGCCATCAAATACAACAAGGAGCATGGCTGGGTGAAGGTGGAGCTGGATGCGGATCATCAATTTTTTACCTTTACCGTCAGCGATTCCGGGCTGGGTATTCCGGAGGACTCCCTGCCTCATATTTATGAGCGCTTTTACCGTGTAGACAAATCCCATTCCAGGGATATCGGGGGCACCGGCCTGGGGCTTGCCATCACCAGGAGCGCGGTGCTGCTGCACAGGGGCTCCATCACGGTCACCAGTGTGGAGGGAGAGGGCTCCTGCTTTGTGGTGAAGATTCCCTTGAATCATATTGCCGAGGCTTAGTCGCAGACTCCGTGGGATTGGTTTGTGCCGTTTACACGGCGGAATGAGAGGAAATATGAAGAGGTTATATGCTATTCTGGCGGCGTTGTCCGCTGTTCTGGCGCTGTCCGCCTGTGGGGCGGAGGAGGAACAGGACGAAAATACGGTGCAGATATATTATGTCAGCAATTCGGAGACCAAGGTGGAGGCTCACCCCCATGTGATGGAGAGCGAGGATACGGAGGAGAAGGTGGACGAGCTGATTCAGTGTCTTTCCACCAACCCGGAGAAGCTGGAGTATAAGGCGCCCCTGCTGATGGGGTTTCAGGTGCTGAACGTAAGCTGGGACGGGGAGAAGGTGCTGCTGGACGTGGATGCGTCCTATCTGGAGCTCCCCACAGCTACGGAGGTACTGACCCGTGCGTCCGTAGTCCGTACCCTGACCCAGCTGGATCGGGTCAACTATGTGGGGATCACAGTGGAGGGCAATCAGCTGACGGACAGTCTTGGAAATGCGGTGGGCTGGATGAATGCGGATCAGTTCATCGACAATAACGGAAATGAGATCAACACCTATGAGCAGGTGCGGGTGATGCTGTATTTTGCAGGCGAGGATGGGACGAACCTGATAGCTGCATACAGGGAGAAATACTATTCCACCAATGTTCCGCTGGAGCGTTTTGTGGTGGACGAGCTGATCGCCGGGCCCAGCGGCCATGTGGAGGGGCTTTATCCCACTATCAATCCGGCTACCAGGGTCATCAGCGTCATGACCAAGGACGGCATCTGTTATGTAAATATGGATGAAAGCTTTCTCACGGTGGTGAACAATGTGTCCACGGATGTATCTGTCTATTCCATTGTGAATTCATTGGTGGAACTGAACAATATCAACAAGGTCCAGATACTGATCAACGGAGAGACGCCTTCCGATTTTCAGACCAATATGTTTGAGAGGAATCTGGACATTGTAACGACACTGGAGAACTAAAGTATGAAAAGACCGCTTTTTGCGGCAGCTGCTGTGGTGGTGGCGGTGGTGTGGACCGGACTGGCGGCGGGATGGTATGAGGACCCGCCGCCGGAGCGGACTGACATGGAGGGCGCGGGGCAGAGTACCCTTGAGCAGCAGGTTCCATGGTACGTCACAGGGCAGGTCTGTCGAAAAGAAGAAGATAAAATCTGGTTAAAATCTGTAATTATCAACGATTCTGATTTCAATGAATTAGACCCTTATAAAGAAAAACTGATATGCGAACTGACAGAGGGCGGCGAGGATATTCCCTTGGGGAGTATGGTGGCGGCGTCCGGTGACTTTGCGTCCTTTTCCGGAGCCACTAATCCGGGGGAGTTTGACACGGCGGTATACTACCGCTCTCTGGGAGCGGGAGGACGGCTGCGCCATGCCCAGGTGCTGGGGCAGAGCAGGGAGTACTGGAGAGTGCGGGAGGCTCTGTATCAGGCAAAGCTTTATTTGAAGGAGCGTCTGTATAAGGTGTTTCCTGAGCGGGAGGCAACGATCATGTGTGCCCTTCTGCTGGGAGAAAAGGGGGATACGGACAGTGACTTAAAGGAGCTGTACAAGCGAAACGGGATCCTGCATATTTTAAGTATTTCCTCCCTGCATATCACCATAATCGGTATGAGCCTTTACAGGCTGCTGCGCAGGACGGGGCTTCCGGTCATCCCCTGCGCGGTGGCAGGCGCAGTGGTGCTGGTGCTCTACGGAATGTTGACGGGCTTCAGCGTATC
Source organism: Bacillota bacterium (assembly GCA_023663285.1). Taxonomy (GTDB): domain Bacteria; phylum Bacillota; class Clostridia; order Lachnospirales; family Lachnospiraceae; genus Acetatifactor. Next base: position 36,637 of record JAMPHT010000024.1, on the reverse strand, counting down.
CGCCTGCCGGGCCATAGGGATGTACCTGATCCGGATGCTGGGGGAGATCTGCGGACGTACCTACGATATGCTGACGGCGCTGGGCATCCTGGCGGCGGGTATGGTGCTGGTAAATCCCTATTATTTGCAGAATTCGGGGTTTCTGCTATCCTTCTCCGCAGTGCTGGGGATCGGAGGGATATATCCCGTTTTGGTTCCAGGGGAGTATCCTGTGCGGCCCAAGTACTATGGGGAGAGCCCGGCGCTGCTCCTTTTGCGAAAGCTGCTGAGGCGGCTGAAATATGCGGCGCTGGCCAATCTTTCCATCACCCTTGCCACGCTGCCGGTACAGCTGTGGTTCTATTATGAGGCGCCGGTCTGGGGGACGGCGTTGAATCTGCTGGTACTGCCGTTTTTGAAGCCTGCGCTGGTCACGGGCTTTTTAAGCCTGGCGCCCGGACTGGGCTGGCTGGGAGCGGTGGACAGGCTGGTGCTTTGGTGGTATGAGAAAGCCTGTGGATTTTTTGACAAAATGCCCCTGGGCGTCTGGAATCCGGGCAGACCAAAGATCTGGCAGATCTGGGCGTATTATGGGGCGCTGGGGTGCGTGCTGCTGTTGATAAAGATCGCGGGAAGCAAGACCGTTAAGCCGGTGTTTTCTGCAGCGGTTCACAGGATAACCGGCAAAATGCCGAAGAAAGCGCCCGCTATAATGCCGAAGAAGGCGTTCGTCATAGGAGATGCAGCTCTGCAGGGCGGTTTTGTCAGCCTCTGTGCAGGAATCCTGCGGGGGGCGGGACTGGCTTTGGCAGTGCTGCTTCTGGCAGTCCGTCCGGGGGCACAGACAAGAGTGATCTTTCTGGATGTGGGCCAGGGAGACTGTTGCCTGATCCAGACGGAATCCGGCGTGAATTACCTCTTTGACTGCGGCAGCAGCAGCCGGAGCAAGGTGGGGCAGTATGTGCTGCTGCCTGCTTTGAAGTATTACGGGATACGTCAGCTGGACGGGATCATTCTGTCCCACCCTGATGCAGACCATATGAACGGCATTCTGGAGCTGTTAAAGCTTGCGGGGGACAACCGGCTGACAGTGAAACAGTTGATTCTGCCTGCGGTGGAGGAGACAGCCAGAGAAGAAGAGTTCGGACAGCTTCTGGCCGCTGCGGATGCTTTGGCAAAGAGGCAAAGCGGCGGGGTCCGGGTGGCATGGCTGGGGACGGGAGACAGCTGGAGCTGCGGGGATGTGCGGTTCCTGTGTCTGCATCCCGCAAAGGGGTACAGCAGTGCGGAGGGAAACGCTTATTCGGAATGTATCTATGCGGAGTGCGGCAGTTTTTCCCTGCTTCTGACAGGAGATGTGGAAGGAGAGGGGGAGAAAGCATTGGCGGCGGAGCTGGAGAGCAGGGGGATCGGTCAGGTGACAATGCTGAAGGCAGCCCACCACGGCAGCCGTAATTCTACCTCACCGGCGTTTCTGGAGCAGCTTCATCCTCAGGCGGCGCTGATCTCCTGCGGACAGAACAACCGTTACGGCCATCCCCACGCGGAGCTGCTGGAGAGGCTGGAGCAGGCAGGAAGCCTTATATTCCGAACGGACTTAAGGGGCGCGGTCATCCTCAAAGAGGAGGGGGAGCAGGCAGTGGCAGAGTATTATGTACAAACGAGTGAAAAATGATATGGCAGGACGCTATATGCTTGACAAATTAAAAAAAAGAAAGTAGGATGTAACTGTAATATAGTTACACCCTGCGGAAAGGACTAAATGAGTAGGTTTGAAAAGGCGAAGATGCGGATTTTGAATGTTCCGTCTGACTATACTTATACGGAGGCGAAATATTTATTGGGAAAGCTTGGATTTGAGGAGTATAATAAAGGAAAAACATCAGGTTCCAGGGTTAAATTTTACAGGGAATCAGATAAACGGATTATTATGTTGCATAAGCCGCACCCGGAAGAGATAATGGACCGGGGAGCGGTTGCGGATTTGGTGAAAAAATTGCATGAAATGAGGGAATTATGATGAAAGAAAACATTTTGGAATATAAGGGTTATCGTACAAGTATTACCTATGATGCCCATGCCAGACGATTAAGAGGGGTCATTAGCGGGATTGAGGATCATGTAGATTTTTCCAGTGACAAAGTTGAAGAGATAGAGCAGGAGTTTCATATGGCGGTGGATGATTATTTGAAATTCTGTGAGGAGGTAGGTAAGACTCCCTGCAAAGAATATAAAGGAGTTTTTAATGTAAGGATTCAGCCGGAGCTTCACAGAGAACTGGTTCAAATTTCACAGGAAAACGGAGAAACACTGAACGCGGTTGTGGAGAGGGCTTTGAGGATATTTTCGAGGCAGCAGGGATAAAAAAATAAGAATTCATCTGGACAGCGGCAGATGAATCCTGTACTGTACAATGTGCAGGCAATCCTGTATGAAATTCAGCGGATACAGGGTTGTGGAAAAGGAATCGAGGAGGCGGAAGATGGGCGAACGTTACCTGACAATTTTAGAGGTATCGCAGAAACAGGCATACATATTTCAGAGCAACAAACTGAAGGAGAATATTCTGAATTCGGCGGTGATAGCCTGGGTCACGGATGCGGATTATCTGGAACAGACAGTGGGAGATCAGCAAGTATTCAACAGGGAGAACCACCTGGTCTATTCCGGCGGCGGCCACACCGTGCTGGAATTTCCCACCCTGGAACAGGCGGTACGCTTTACCGGAGTGGTCACGGCAGCCATCCGGAAAGAGTATCCCGGCATAGAGATCTTTGGGAAAACGATCCGGTACGAAGAGGATAAAACCCCGGCGGAAAACCTGAAAGAGCTGACAAAAGCGCTGGAAAAAAAGAAATCCCTGCGCCGCGCCGCCTTTCACCAGGGCAGTTTTGGGGTGGAACAGACGGATGTGAATACCCGTGAACCGATTCTGTATGACGCGGGAGAGAACTCCGGAATGCCAGGGAAAGAGGAAAAGATGGACGAAAGCCTGATGGCGGCGGGGTTCCGGCGGGTATCCCGATTTGAGGAATTGGGCTGTACAAAGGGGGAATCCGGCTTTATCGCGGTGGTTCATATCGACGGCAACGCAATGGGAAAACGTGTGGAAAAGCTGCAGCAAAAATGCGGGGATCTGGACTGGGAGGACTATAAAAAGAAGCTGCGGGAATTCAGCGAATCTATTGACAGGGATTTTAAGGCGGCATATCAGGAGATGTCCGAGTATGTGGCGGACAATATCAGGGGCGGAAAGCTGGCGGAATTAAGCCTGGAGGGGAACAATTTCCCTGTCCGCAGGATCATCACTGCGGGAGACGATATCTGTTTCGTGGCGGAGGGAAGGATTGGGCTGGAATGTGCGGCCGCATTTATCGATAAACTTGGCGGCAGGAGAAACAGCGTGGACAAAGAAGGCTATGCCGCCTGTGCGGGGGTTGCCATTGTACACCAGAAGTATCCGTTCTACAAGGCGTATGAACTGGCGGAGATGCTGTGCAGCAATGCGAAAAAGTATGGGGCGTCCCTAAGCGGCGACGGCTCCGGGAGCGATGTATCGGCCATGGACTGGCATGTGGAGTTCGGCGAGATCAAAGACACGCTGGAGGAGATCAGGCGGCATTATTTCGATGCGGACGGGAATCCGGTGTCAGGGCGTCCCTATGTTGTCAGGGCGGAGCAGGCCGCAGCGGGAGAGAAAGAATTCCGAAACTACCGGGAAGTCAGGGGACTGCTCCGAAAGCTTCAGAAGGAGGAAAGCTGCGCAAGGGGAACGCTCAAGGAACTTAGAACGGTTTTAAAGCGGGGGCAGGATGAGGCCTGGTATTTTATTCGGTTCCATAAGATAGAGGAACTGCTGAGACGGGATCTGGGCAACGACCATAAGCTGCTGTTTGACGCCATCGAACTGATAGACACGTTTCTTGCGCTGGAGTAAAATGGGAGGGACTTACATTGAAGATAAGGATGCAGTTGATATCGGACGCTGTCTTTGGCAGCGGGGAGAGCGTGCCGGGAGGCGAGGATATTTCCATTCTCAGCGATGAGAATGGATTCCCTTATTATAAGGGCGGAACATTCAAGGGGATTTTCAGGGAAGAAATGGGAAATTACCTTGCATGGACCATGCCGGATGAAAAAGCAGCCAGGGCGGAAATGAACAGGCTTCTGGGAGCAGGCGGCGACCACGGGGTCCGGAAGGAGGACAGGCTTGTGTTTTCGGACTTTGCCTTATCCGGTTATGTAAAGCGGCAGATCCTGTCAGAGACAGGCGGGAACCAGGCCGATACGGTGCTGGATGCGCTGTCCCATATCAGGACATTTACCGCCATATCGCCGGAGGGAATCGTACAGGAGGGTTCCCTGAGGCAGTGCAGGTGTATTAACAGGGGGCTGAACTTTTACAGCGAGTTAAGATGTTCCCGGAAAGACGAACCGCTCGTGAAGGAAGTCCTGTCCCTGATCAAGTGGGTGGGAACGATGCGTAACAGAGGTTTCGGTAAAGTGAAACTGACGGTGATCGGGTAAAGGGGGCGCAGTATGGGGGAATATTTAAAAATTGTTTTTCAGAACCTGGAGCCGGTGCGGATTGCCGATGACAGCAGCAGCCAGAGCGGACAGACTGTGACGCTGCGATACATACCGGGAACGGCGTTAAGGGGCGTTGTGATGAATGCGCTGGCCCAGGAAGCGGATTTCGAGACCATGAAAAGGAGTCTGCTTTCCACCAGGGTCAGGTATCTGAACGCCTATCTGACAGACGGGGAGAAAGAACTGATTCCTTCGCCGAAAGGCTTTTATGAGGACAAGACGGAACAGCGGGGGAAGAAAGAAATAGATAACGTGGTGATCCGGGGGGAGTTTGAGGAAGGGAAAAAGCGGGCGTCCCTGGGGAGATTCTGCCGTATGGAGGGTGACTGCATTTACTATTATAATGTGGATACCGGTTCAGACCTTAAGATCACGATCAATGAGGAAAAGCGGAATGTATTCCGAAGCGAGCATATCTGCGCGGGTTATACTTTTACAGGCTATATCGCCCTGGAGGATGACAGCCTCAGGGAGAGGATACGGGATGTGTTTGCGGGAGATTTCACAGTGGGAAACGCCCGCACCGCAGGACTTGGCAAATGCAGGGTGATCCGTTGTGAATATACGGACAGGCTTCCCTTTGAGGAGTATCTGCCCGCAGAGGATCTGGAAAAGGAATGTTATATGATGCTCTTATCCAATACGGTCATGCGGGATGAAAAGGGAGAACTGTGCGGTCTGGACTGTGCCGCGCTGGCGGAAAAGATGGGCGTTACCGATCTGGAGGCAGCTTTTTGCTCCACATCCACGGTGGATGTAAGGGGATTCAACAACACATGGAGAACCAGGACGCCGTCGGCGGTCATGTATGAGCAGGGCAGCGTGTTCCACTTAAAATATAGCGGAACGTTTACAAGGGAAAGAATGCTTGCGCTCTGCCACCGGGGAATCGGCGTCCGTCTGAACGAAGGTCTGGGAAGGGTCATGTTCCTGGGCGGATATGAAAAAATCAGATATAAGGAAGCCGCACTGCCTGTAGAAAGGATGGTTCCCGCCGCAGAGGAGGGATATGCGGAAGATGGGGAAACCCTGCAGATCGCTGCGGGATGCTATTACCGAAATCTGCTGGACAGGAAAATAAATGCGTATGTGGTAGAGCATCCGTTTCCGAAAGGAAAGATCGCGAACAGTCAGCTGGGTATCCTGGAATCCTTTGCAGCCGCATATCAATATGAACCCCGTGAGGCTGTGAGATACATCGACGGGTATCTGAGCCATACCCTTGACAAGGAAGAGAACAGCAATATACAGAAAGCCAGAAACAGTATCGGAGAACTGAAAAAGTATATACACCGCGTATTTGACACCGATCTGGAAACATTGCTGTCCGTCAGTACGAAGCAGAAAGAGAGTGTTATGGGAGTTCCGAAATCCAGGCTGCTCACCGAAGAGGAGGAACTGAAATATAAGCTGGAGCTGCTCATAAGAATGATACGGTATGACAAAAAAACAGCAGGGACAGAAACAGGAGGCGCGTAAATGACAGGAAACATGAAATATCAGAAAGTGATAAAATATCTGGTGACTGCAGTCTGCACGCAGCCTTTCCACATCGGAAGCGCATCCGGGGATCAGGAGGAAGTGCTGGTGCATCCGGTATCCAACGTTCCCTTTATACAGGCTTCCGGCCTGGCCGGCGTGCTGCGGCAGTATTACGGGAAGATTCACGGTGAAGCGCAGGCGGCGAGACTTTTTGGCGATATTCGTTCCGGGGAAAACACGGATTCCGGCAGCGGCGCCAGCAGGGTCAGGTTCAGCGACGGGCTGTTTTCAGAGGAACACCTGATCCTGGAACTCCGCCCCCGGGTCAGTATCGACCCAAAGACCGGAACCTGTGCAGGCAGTACGATCAAGGGAACGGACAGGCAGGCGGGTCATAGATTTAACACGGGATATATCGGGGCAGGCGCGGAATTCGGATTTTCCGTATATCTCTACGACGACGGCTTCCGGGAGGAACTGGAGGAGACGTTTTCGGCGGTTCATCAGGGAAACGTACAGTTCGGCGGGCAGAAGAGCAGCGGCTGCGGCTTTATGGAACTGAAGAGCCTGAAAAGAAAGGCCTTTGATATGAAAAAGGCGGAGGACCGCAGACAATGGGCGGATGAGGACTCCCTTGGGGACGATGCTTATGAGGATATTTTCCACGAGATGCAGACTCCTGCAGCGTCTGCGGCGGCGTATGAAGTGACGGTGACGGGAAGCACGGAGGGCGAACTGCTTGTGAAAAGCATCGCGGTGCAGGATTATGGGAAGGACGCGCCTGACAGTATGAATATCAGGAACGCGGCAAAAGAATATATCGTGCCGGGAAGTTCGCTCAAGGGCGCCGTCAGGAGCCAGATGGAAAAGATCGCCTCCTATCTGGGCAATGGCAGCGTCATGGAAGAAACTTTCGGAGAGACAGGCAATATTGTGTTTTTTGATGCGGTAGTGGGGAACAGGGAGGACAACGATCAGGCGCCTGTGAGGAGCAGGATCCATCTCGACAAGTTTACGGGAGGGGTCATCCACGGCGGGCTGTTTAACGAGAAAAATGTGTCCGGCAGGGTCGAGTTCCATATGCTGGTGAATGACCGGAATCATCCGGACAGTACCTGCGGGCTGCTCCTGCTGGCGCTTCGGGATATGGCAGCAGGTTTGATGAGCGTGGGCAGCGGATATGGCGTGGGGAAAGGCTTTATCGACGTGGAACGCATAGTGATCCGGGATCGTAAAAACCATGATACCGCCACAATCGAATGGGAAAAGGGCGTCGTGACGGATACGGCGGGAATCGTTTCAAGGTGCATGAAGGCAGTACACAGGGGGGAGGCGGCAGGATGAGTTACACAGCGGAGAGGATGGATGCGGGTAAGGCCCTGGAGCATATAGGGGAGTATCCGTATGCCCTGGTATACGGGATGAGCGGCATTACCTTTTGCAGAACAGCGGATCTGAAGGAGCCTGACTGGGATGAATGTCTGGAAGCGCGGTTTTTCGGCGAGGATAAGGAAATGCATCTCTACGGGGAAGAGGGCGAATGGCGGGCGGTGCGGGTAACAGGAACCATGGACGGGGACTGTCTGGTAAAGAAATATGCGCTGCAGGATCGTTATTTCGGACCGGGAAAATACCTGTGTGTCTGCGAACATCTGGAATATGACGAGGATGGTCAGGCGTCGGTAGCGCTCACAAGACTCATGGGAATCGCGTAGGAGGCGGAAGGGATGGGAGACAGAAAATCATATCAGGCAAACAGCGGCGGGAATCAGAAATACGTGGGCGCCCCCTATAATTTTATCTCTTTTTATGATAAGCCCTATCAATATCCAACAGGAAAACTTACCGACCATGATTCCATGGAGGAGAATCTGGTCACGGGGGAGATTTCCTATGAGGTCACTGCGGAGACCCCCGTCATGATCGACGACGGGACAGGGCATTTTTACCGGGATGCAAAAGGCAGATCCGCGATTCCGGGCAGCACCATGCGGGGATTGATCCGGAATAATGTGCAGGTGCTGGGGCTGTGCGGCTATGAGGAGGATATTGACGATTACACGCTGATGTACCGCACTGTGGCATATGGGGCGGAGAAAGCGCGATATAACAATATCCTGGGGGCGAAGCAGCTGGTACTTCGGGACGGGAATAAAAGTTACCGGTTCAGCGTATTGCAGAATGTACAGGCAGGGTATGTGTCCAATGAAGGCGGAGAGTATGTGATCTATCAGACCAAAATAGATTCTGTCGATCGGGATTTTCACAAAATGAATTATTATGTCTTAAGTGAGAGGAAGATCATCAATGATTATCTGAAACATGGGGATCGGTTTTCCTATGGCTTTTTCCTCCAGAAAGGCAGGAGTATTCTGCAGCATGAATTTCGTGCGTTCAGCCGCAGTGAACGGGACGGCAGAGTGGATTATAAGGAAACGCCCAACGATGAGTATCATCCCTATTACTTGCCCGTGTCCTATGAAGTGAGCCATGGGAAAGATGTTACAGCGGTAGGATATCCCGGAGAGTACAAAAATCAGGGATACGCTGTCAGCACAGGCAGGATGAATAAGAAAAAAGCGGTCTATATCATTCCGGAAGTGGATAAGGGAAAGGACAGTCTCCGTATCCCTGATGAGGACGTCAGGGTGTTTCGGATCGATATGAAAAAGCGGGAAAATTCGCTGAAGCAGTTTGGGGGAAAACAGTGCTTCGATCTGCCCGAAGAGGGAGAGATGCGTCCCGTTTTCTATATCCGGTCAGGGGACAGACTATATTTCGGCTTTACGCCCAGACTGCGGCTGTTTTATGACCATAGCGTGAAAGAGGGGCTGAAGCAGATAGGGAAAGCAGGCGGCGTGGACTATGCCAAGGCGCTGTTCGGATACGCTTCGCCGGAAAAAAGCTATAAGTCCAAGCTTTCCTTTTCGGATGCGGTACTGCAGAATGATGCGGGATGCGGGGCGGAACGGAAGCTGATCCTGGCGGAGCCCAAGCCTTCCAGCTATCTCGATTATCTGAAGCAGGACGGGAAAGCGGAGAAAACATATAATACGGATGGTTTTCAGCTGCGCGGGGCGAAGCAGTACTGGCTTCATAAAGCGCCAGTGGCAGAGGCCTTTGGCGGAAATGACATAATGGCGTCAGCCATACGGCCTCTGGCGGCAGGGGCGAAATTTGCCGGGAAGATCCGTTTCTGGAACCTGACGGAGGACGAACTGGGTCTGCTGTTATGGGCGGTGAGGCTGAACGAGGGTTCCCAGATGAACGTGGGCAAGGCAAAATCCTACGGCTACGGGAGGATATCCGTGCGGATCACAAAAGCCGGGAAGCTGGATATGCAGCGCGCCTATCAGTCGGAAGAACTGGCGGCGGATCCTTTCTGCGGGATAGAGATCGATCAGGCCATAGAATGTTATAAGGAGGAGATAAACCGGTATCTGGGCAGCAGGACCATAGACCGGCTGCCACATATCCAGGAGTTCTTTCTGATGAAAGATTCCCGGAGGATCCCGGAGGACGGAAAGACCAGATACATGAATATCAATGCAAGGGAGTACCAGAGCAGAAAAGCGGCGCTCCCGGAGATCAGGTCGGTGGTAAAACCGGAATAAAGAAATAAAATAAAAGATTTTTCATTTCATGCAACTGTTCGCAAGGACCAGCCCTATAGTACTGACAGGAGGGCAGGAAAGCCCTGGCTGAACGGGAAGCGGTACTATGGAACCGCTCCCGCGGGAGGAGGAATGGTCATGACGAAAAGGATAAAGGAATGGAAAACAGGGTGCGCCGCGTTTCTGGGAAACGCCGTTTACAGGGCGGCGGAGAAAAAATTACAGGCTGATTGCCAGGGCGTCCTGCTGATGCTGTTTATGGATGTTGTCCTGACACTGGTTATCGTGGTCAAAATGTGGCCGATCGGCAGCTTTGGAAGCCTGGTGTGGGCGTATCTGCTTCTGCGCTTTGCCTGGGCGGCTTCCGCCTACATAGCGGACGCCCTTATGACGAGCGTTATCGTCGCCATCAAGAGAAAGTCCAGGCCCTACGCCCAGCTGTATGACAGGCGGAAATGGGAAAAGACGGCCTGTGGGATGGAATGGGAAAAAATACAAAAGGAGAAAGAGGAGCAGGAGAAGATCCGGCGGGAGAGAGCCGAACAGGAGAGGATGCGGAGAGAGCGCCTGGAGAGGGAGAAAGCGGAGAGAGAAAGAGCGGAGAGGGAGAAAGCGCAGCAGCGGAAGCAGAAACAGACCTCCTCCCTTCAGCAGGCAAGACAGCTGATGCGGGTGAAAGAGTCCTATACAAGGGCGGAACTGAAAAAAGCCAGAAATGCGCTGATAAAACAGTTTCATCCGGATAATACAGGGGGAGGGGATGAAGAAATGTGCAAGAGGATCAACACGGCTTACAATCTGCTCTTAAGGTATGCAAAAGCGGAGTAGCCATACTCCATCCCCCTTTTGCGCCGGAGTATCAGACGGAACCTGTGATACCGGGGGTGCTTTCCAGAATCTGGTTCATCCGCTGGTATCTGTCCACAAGACGGCTTCTGAGGACATCATAGGCAATCAGGGTCCCATCGTTTGAAAAGCCGAAGTGGTTCAGGGAATTTCGGTCATTGGCTATCTGTTTGACAAGCATAAATACGCTTTCGGGAAGGGTGAGCAATATTTCCTTCGCCTGTTCCCCAAATTTTTCAACAAGATCCGGATTCTTCTTTTTCCAGTCCGGGATCCAATACTTTTCCCTGACGTCCTGCGGATATCGCTCGTCCTCGTAGTCCACGGACACGCTTCGAACCGTTCTCCTGACGTCCTCCCGCCAGAGCCAGAATTTTGCCGGAACATTGTACAACTCACAGATATAACTGATGATCGTTTCATTCAGGGCAGTAAAGCCCTGCTGGATCAGGTTTTTGTCCAGCGCCCATTGTACCGCCGACATTCCCAGGGCAGTATATCTCATCTTGACCTGTCGTCCGTCTCTTTCAAGGAAAAGCTTTCTGCTGTTTAGAATCTTCACATCCCTGTAGATATATTCGATCAGACGCTCTATGGGCTGGTCGGCGGCAGGATGATCCGGGGCGGCAAGACGCCCGGAATACAGTTCCTTATATTGATCCTGAAAAGTTTTGTAGGCGCAATAGATACTGTTTCGGCTGTTTGGAGGGGTGGCGTCCGTCCGGTTTGCGGAATCGATGGTTCCCCTTGAGGTCTCCAGGCAGTTTGTCAGATCATAAAGACTGTTCAGAATGTCCTTGTATCCGGGATCTGCATTATCTGTGTCGTTCAGCCGCTGATACAGAGTCTTGATCTGATTGCTGCTGCCTGTTTTCACGAAAGCTTCAGCCGCGCTGGTCCAGTCCTGCAGCGTACTGCAGAAAGACATATCCAGGATCTGCACATGCCGCAGACCGTCGTCCTGTAGTGTTCCCAGTTCAAAAGCGCCGTAGTAGAGTCCCCTGACCTTGACCCTTTTTAATACCTTGGCATAGTTTACCACTGCCAGCGCCTGCATGGGAAGGTTGCGGAGGCCGTGCGTAAAGTCAAAGAATACGGTTTCGCCGTTGGAAAGCGCTCCGTAAATACATTCAAAGATCTGGTTCAGTTCCCCGGCGTTCCTGCCCTCGGGTATCCGCACCAGCGTTCTCTGCACATCGGGAAATTCTTCCTGCAATAAAGCGTCCAGCCCCTTTCTCTCCGTCCCGCCGGAGGACAGGCTGTCGGCTTCGGCCGCTGATTCCATCTGGAACTGCAGATGAAAGGTCTTTTTCCCGAAACGCAGTTTTTTCTGTATAGGCTTGGATTTGCCTTCAGTATTTTGGGGCGTTGCCGTTATAGTGGTATTCCAGTTCTTTTCTTCCGCTTTCTCCGTGGCAAAGACGGTGATCTTATCGCCGCGCCTGAAGTCGGGCATGACATACTTTAAAACGGCGATCTGCACAAAGGGCGTCTTATATGCAAACTGTCCGTCCTCTGTCTCATAAATACATTCCGAATAGTTGCCCGTACCCAGTACGGTGATAAAGTGTCTGCTCATATGTTTCCCTCGTTGTCCTTTTTAGATTTTGAAAAAAGTATAGCAGAAATACTGTCTTTTTGCAACCGGGCAGGGAAACCGGCGCTATGGAAAGAGCAGGAGGGCAAAGAGGGAAGCGCATGGCGCTTGCATATTTTGGCTTTCTGCCTTAAAATCAAGGTGGCGTACATCGGAAAGGAGGCCGCAGACATTGAAAAAAACCTATCTTACCAATATCTCTCTCCAGGCAAGGGGAGATCTGCTGAAGCTGTTGTATGAGCCGAAGGGCTTTGCGCTGGAGCATAACCGGGAGTCCAGCTTTCCCATTATTCCGGTGATCGCCGGTCATCAGGATCCGGGAGACGACGTAACGGTGCTGGTCGTGCGTCCGGATACTGCGGATACGCCGGATAATTACGCGGCGTTTCTGGGCGAACTGGCGGAGCTTGGCATAGGGGAGGAGAAAGTCAGGGCGATCTCCGTGGCGGAGGAGCAGAGCGACGCCGTGAGCCTTGAACTGCTCATGCGCATTCTGGAAGAGATACCGGAGGGATCGCTGGTCTATGGGGATATCACCTTTGGAACGAAGCCCATGTCCGCCGTCCTGTTGTATGCCCTGAGTTTTCTCCCCAAAATAAAGGACTGTGAGGTGGACGGCGTCTATTACGGAGAGGTGAAAAGGGAGGCCGGGAGAATGACCGGAGCCTGCCTGTACGATCTGACGGTATTCCAGATGCTGGGGGATGTGATCGATGAAATGCATGGACTGGGAATCGAGGAAATGCAGGAAGCGCTAAAAAGAATGATCAGATCATAAGCCGGAGGACGAAAGGATGGACGGGAGAGAGGATATCAAAGAGGAACTTGCCGGAGAATTTGAGGCAAGGCATGGGGATTTCCTGGGAAAGCTTGCCCGGATGCCTGTGGGAACCGGCGGAGGGGAAGGAAAGGAGCAGCGCCTGGATCTGTTCAGGAGGTATCCCCTGCGGGACGACTTCTGGACGGAAGCCATGCAGGCTTACAGACCGGGAGCATACAGGCGGTTTCAGGAACGGCTGACGGACGCCCATAAGGAGCGGGAAAAGGGATACGGCATGGACGAGGATATCGCGTCGGTGAAAAACAGGCAGGATATTGACAACGTGGCCTTTGCGGAAGCCATAAATAAGGCGGTATGCAGTTATACGGGAGTGAACGGGAAGGGAGAGCGATACAGCTTCCTGGCCTGTCTGGGGGTGCTCTATAAGCAGGCGGCTCAGATGGGAGCGGCGAAAAACGACTTAAGCGGGATGGGCATATACGACGGGGAGATACCGGAACGGAATCTGTGCAGGATCATGAAGCTGGCGCGCAGTAGGAAAAATATGATGCAGAGGATGGGAAAAGAAGCGTCTCCCGACAAAATCATGGACGAGATCCGGGAAGAGTGTCAGGGAAAAGACTGGTATACGGCAAAGGCGCGGGAACTGGTGCGGACGCTGGTGTTCGATACCGTTTCCTGCATATCCATGGACGGGGGAACGGATGAGGACGGCGATCCTGTGGCATTTCAGCTGGCGGATGAGAGGAACGGGACGGAGGAGGCGGAGGACCGGGAAGCGGCCAGGGATATGCTGAAAGCTTTCTGTGAGAATATCGAGAGAAAATGGGCGCTGATCGACTCAGGAAAAGGCCTGCGGGAGAAGAGAACCATTCAGCTGTTTTTTTCCTCCAACCTGTTAAAGGAACTGAAGCTGGACGGCAACGGTCAGCCCTATCCTGCGGAACCGGCGGGGGATGTGGAATTCTATCTGCTGCTGGAACCCAGGGGCGGTTTCCTGTACCGGAAGCTGCTGGATGAAAAATATCTGCACAGGGCGCTGGCGGAATATCCGGCGGATTTCCATGAGGTGTACGCGAAGCTTCTGCGGGGGGATTTTGACTTTTCGGACAAGGTGATCGCGGAACTGGAGGGAAAGGATAAGAGCACGATCTCAAGGGAGCGGAAGAAGTATGTGGAACTGGTGAAAGCGCTTTTGGTGAAAGAAAGGGATGTGTTCCAGTGTTTGTAAATTATTCGAATCATCCCAGCAGTGCTTGGGGAGAAAAACAGATCCGTGCGGCGCGGAAGCTGGGGAAGGATATCGTGGACATTCCTTTTCCCAATGTGCCGCCGGATATGGGGACTGCGGAACTGACTGCCTGTGTGGAAAAAGAATGTGAAAAGATTGAGAAATATTGTCCCGATGCTGTCATGTGCCAGGGGGAATTCTGCATGGTTTATGCCGTGGTCACGAGGCTGAAGGCAAGGGGGATCAGGGTAGTCGCGGCCTGCAGTGAGCGGAAAGTGAAAGAAGATCCGGCAACGGGGAAGAAAGAAGTGGAATTTCAGTTTGTCCGGTTCAGGGAATATGGAACGGCCTGAGTACGGGAGTTGTGCGGAAAGGCGCCAGGCTGTGGAACAGGCGCTGAGAGGGAGTTGACCGGATGGAGGATTATAAAAAGATCAGGTATACAAAATTGACGTTTGTGATCGAATTTGAGGAGGAGACGGAGTTAGTCCGGGAGAAAGTCTCCGCCATCCGCGGAGGGATCGGGGAAATGCTGCTGCGAGCCAACTGTATTGCCAACAGGCAGTGCGAAAGCTGTGGGTTCCGGGACGAATGCATTGTCCAGAGGACGATGTATTCCCGCTTTGAAAAGCTGCCGGAGTCCGTCCATGCAGGGGACAGCGTGGGATATACCCTCTGCTGCGCGGACAGGAGAAAAGAGTTTGCGGCGGGGGATCGCCTGGAATTTACGCTGACCCTGTTTGGCAGGACGATAGTGTATTTCAGCCAGTACCTGAATGCGGTTTACGCCCTTGGGCAGAATGGGCTGGGAAGCCATGGCAGCCGGTTCCGCGTCCTGTCGGTGCGCAACCTGTATGGACAGCCCGTTTTGGAGGGGCGGAATGTCTATATGGAGCGGTATCGGTGGGAAACCCTGGGGGAGTATGTGGCTCACAGGAGGGCAAAACTGCTGCAGGCCTGTGAACAGGCGGAGCCGGGGAACAGGGAGCCGTTTGCAGGATCCCTTGTCTTTGAGACTCCTTTATGCCTGAAATATCAGGGGCAGTTCCAGCAGTCTTTTGCAGGGGAAGCCCTGAGCGCCGGGGTGCTGCGGAGGCTGTGGATACTGTCTTGTTTTGAAAACGCGATCGGGGAAGAGGGTGGCGGGTACAGGCTGTTCCAACCGCCGGAACAGCCCGCGCTGACCGTGGCCTCCGGGTGGGCCAGGCAGAAAGAGATTTCCAGGTATTCCTCCAGACACGGACAGAATATCATGCTGAAAGGCATTGTGGGAAAGGCGGAACTGACGGACATTTCAGAAAAGTGGCTGGATCTGCTGCTGGCGGGCGAGGTGACGCAGATCGGGAAGAATACCAGCTTTGGGTTTGGGAAATATCATTTGGAATGGTAACAGTTCAGCCCGGTGGTATCCGGCGATTTGTCGGTTTGCAGCTAAGGGGACGGCGGAGGCGTGCTGCCCTGTTCTGTGCGGACGGAGCAACGCAGCGCTGAACTAACTGCTAACTACGACTACGAAACTGGCACGAAAATATGTGCCAGTTCCTATGGCGCGAATTGCGTCTTCGCGCCATAGTCTCCGTAGGTAGTGGATTTCATCCCTGCTAAGTGCGCTCCCCACAGTCCGCTCAGAACAGGGCAGTGCGCCTCCGCCTGGCTCCGTCCCATTAGCCACAAGCCACTGGAAACCATCGGGGCTGAACTGTTACTTGGAATGTGGTAAAGCGAATAATTTCCTTGCAGAAGGTATGGGATTGTGTTATGCTTAAGAGGTGGGAAAGCGGGGCACTATGGCAGGATAGAAATGGAATGAGCCTGGGACAGGGCATTGACACCCATAGATCAAGGAACAGTTTTCCTGATTGTTAGTCAAAAATGAGTTGGTAAATATAGCATCATCTATACCGCCAGCTAGTTTCCAGCCCACTCGTTTACAAGGAATCGGATGCAGACAAGAAGAAAATGCAAGCTGTAAATCGAATTAATTTCCATGCAGAAATATGGGATTGTGTTTGCTTAAGGGGTGGGAAAGCGGGGGCTATTGGCAGGATAGAAATGGAATGAGCCCGAAACAGGGCATTGTCACGCTATAACAGCAATCAAAACATTCTTCTTGTTCAATTTCTGTGGAAATGTATTTTCCCGCCCCACTCGTTCACAGGGAATCGGATGCAGCCGAAAGGTAACCCGTTCCAAAAAGTTCTGTAGAAAAGATCTACAGAATTTTTTTGCGCTTTTCTTGTACTCTACTGGTGGTGTCTGTTTTCTTCATTCTCTGTCCTTTTACATGGTGAACGCGCACCTTGCAGAAATTACCAATATGACAGGGTGGAATTTTCAGAAACTTCTTTGCAAATATTGGATGCTGAAAGCGAAAAGGAAATAGATGGGAAAGTAAAGGATTATGTCAACCAATTTCAATTCTAAATCATGTTTCCATATACATATTATCAGAAATATGGTATAATTTATTTACGGAAAGTATCCATGACAGGGTGGTAGCCTCCTAGCTTATCCCGGCTTGCCGGAGTACAAAACGTACATAGTACGTTGGAAGGAGGTGGCGCTTATGACAGCTTTTGAAATCATATCGATTTTCATAAGGTGTGCAAGGCACACCTTGTATATATGGCTTTGCTGATTGCCTTTGGTAGCTTTGTTATTGCGTTGCTTGCCTTTCTCGATAAGAGGAACAAGCGTAAAAAATAAGCCTCCCTCGTCTGGTCCACGAGAGAGGCAGTGTCCGTAAGGACATTTAACCCTTTTTAGGAGCATCCACTTTGGAATGGGTGCTTTCCCTTTTATATGTATATAATAGCATTGATTTTTGCAGATTTCAAGTGTTTTTTACGCATCTATCAAACGTCTTACGCCAAATGCGGAAACAAGGGCGGCGTTGGATGAATATGAGGAAATGAAAAAGAATTCCGGTAATTACAAGCGCTATGAATCATTGGATGAAGTGTTAGACGAGGTATTTACCGATGCTTAAAATTGTTCCATCTAATCAGTTTAAGCAAGATTTAAAACTTGCAGGAAAACGTATGGGCAAAAGTTAGATGAAAATCTGGCAAGCTGTAAAGCGAATTAATTTCCTTGCAGAAAGTATGGGATTGTGTTATGCTTAAGGAGTGGGAAAGCGGGGCGCTATTGGCAGGATAGAAATGGAATGAGCCCGAAGTAGGGCATTGATACCCGACAGTGTAATCTGTACCTACGGTTCCATCAATCTTTTTGTTGCATTTCTGTGGAAATGTATTTCCCGCCCCACTCATTTACAGGGAATCGGATGCAGCCGAAAGGTACCCCGTTCCAAAAAGTTCTGTAGAAAAGACCTACAGAATTTTTTTGCGCTTTTTTTGCAACCGGGCAGGAAAACCGACGCTATAGTAAAAGCAGGAAGGCAAGGCGGCGGAGCAGGAGATATCCGTGGAGAGGGCTCTTTGCGAAGGCAGATATTATAAAGCTGAGTCTGAAAGGATCAGATTATAAACGGGAGGATGGAAGATGGACGAAAGAAAAGAAAAATGGATCGACGAAGCGGTAAAAAGAATGCAGATGCTGCAGCTGTATGATGAGCCGAAAGAGTCCGTGATCAGGATGTTTCAAGAAGAGGGGAAGGTGTGTGCCAGCTATGCGGGAAAGGGAAACAGAGTGGGGGTGCTGTATGCTCTGTCAGAGGCGGAAAAGAGGCTGGTGGAAGAATTTGAACGGCAGAGCGGATACCTTGTCTACCATGTGATCCGCAATGAAATGACGTGCCTGACAATGATGATGCCCGAACCCTTTGACGTGCAGTATTCTTTCCTGTATGTCTCCGACAGGGAAGCGGAATGGGAGCGTGAACGGGAGGATATTTCGGGCATTGAAACGTATATCCTGTATCCGGAAGCCTATGTGTACAGCGCCGGTTTTGTAATGCGGAATGCGCAGGACCTCTCCGGCGGGCACGGCGAGATCATGCGGATCGGCATTACATACGGATACGGCGGCCTGTGCAGGGTGTCGTGAAAAGGACGAAAGCAAAACGGGAAAATGAGACAGGAGGACGATATATGGGAGAAAAAGAGCTTTCCCTGGACGAGGAGATCAGACAGGAATACAGGGAAATCATTGAGGGTGAGCCTAGGGGCAGTATGGGGCTGAAAATGCGGTATTATGCGGAAGTCATGCTGGGTTACGTGGATGAGGTCTTTCACGGGGAGGACGGCTGGAACCGGCCTTTCGATGTATTCAGCTTCTTTTACTATAAGTTTTTCGACCCGATCTCCGCAAAGTTCGAGGAACTTTACCCGCAGCTGGAGAGGAAGTACCGCTTCACCGTCGCGTATATCGAAGATGCGCAGGAACTGGAAAACAGGGTGACAACAGGCCTGAAAAGGATCGCCAGCCTGCGTCCGGAGGAGAATGACGCGGACAAGACAGAATTGATGTACGAAGCCGCCCGGCTGTTTGAAACCGTGCGGAGTATGGTCTTTTATTCCATGAAAGATGCTATTCCGTGAAAGGTCAAAAGACAGTGGGAAAGAATTGGATACAATTACGGTGATTTCCGGTCGTAATTCCGATATAACATTCATGTTTACTCAAACGGCCCTCAGGGGCAGGAAACCATAAACAGAAATGACAGAAAGGCAGGGACATACTCATGGCAGTGAGTGAAGATGTATTACAACTTATACTTACCCCACAGGAGGGGGAGGCCGAGGAATTCCGGAGGGACGTGTTGGAAAAGGCGCTCCGCTATACGGAGTTCCGTTTCCGCTGGAGCCTTTACCGGCCGGAGGAACGGGCGGAAAATGACAGATACCGCACTTCCGCCCACAATGCTTTCATGGATGCCGTAAACATCTACGTGCGGTACATGAACAGCGCCAGGGGGACCGCCCTGGAGGGAATGGGGCCGGATCGCAGGGAGAACGGCGACCTGGCCTGCCGCATCGTGTATGAGGGGGCGCTTGCAAACCGCTGAGAGACGATCCGGAACCACGTCCTATAAGAGCCACAAGGCGATAAGCAAGCCCGCGTCAGTATGCACGTCTGCATGGACTGCGGCTTTACTTTCTTCTCCATAAATCTTTGGATATCGCTATATGCTTTATGATAATCTCCAAGAATCTTTTTTCTCATAATCTTTGATTTCAGCAAGAATATCCTCTTCTTCTCCATCTATGTCCCATTCACATTTGGATATAAACCCCATAAATTGGGGATTCCCTCTCAATACAGAAATAATATCACCAAAATTGCACATTGCATCCTCATCATCTCGTTGGAAAATCAAATGCCCAATTTCTGCAGCCTTCCTTTCTGTTACATAAAAATTACGAAGAAAGTTGATAATTTTCTGCTCTGTATATCCTGCCTTATTGAGGTTTTCTCTATTTAATTCAAATTTAATTGTAACCATATCTCTCTCTTCCTTTCTATTTTTCTTCCATTATACAGTAAAATGAGCTATTTGTTAATTTGCAAAGATAAATATTGTCCCACTTCATTTCTATTTGAAAAGAGTGGGGGAGAGGAAATCGTATATAAAAAAATGACTTGCCCCCGAAAGTGTGGAACTTGCTTTTGAAAATAAAAATGAGTGAAAATAAGAGTGGGTAAAAAATGATACGGCGGGATGCTATATACTTGACAAGTCAAAAAAAAGAAAGTAGGATGTAACCGCAATATAGTTATGTCCTGCGGAAAGGGACTAAATGAGCTTCACAGAGAACTGGTTCAAATTTCGCAGGAAAACGGAGAAACACTGAACGCGGTTGTGGAGAGGGCTTTGAGGATATTTTCGAGGCAGCAGGGATAAAAATAAGAATTGGATAACTCCGAGTGTGGTATGTGTTACGAGGTGTGTTATGTATAATATAGGAATATGTGATGATGGAATGAATACTTGTGCGTCTCTTGAAAAGATGGTGCTTCTGTATGCGGAAAAGAATAAATTGAAAGTGCTTATTCAAATATGGTACACAGGCGAAGAACTGTGTACTTTTTTAGAACAGGGCGGCCATCTTGATATATTGTTTCTTGATATTGAATTGTTTAAATTATCCGGAATAGAGGTAGGCAATTTCATTCGTAACAGAATGGAAGACAGG
The DNA here is from genome assembly GCA_023663285.1 of Bacillota bacterium. Lineage (GTDB taxonomy): Bacteria > Bacillota > Clostridia > Lachnospirales > Lachnospiraceae > Acetatifactor. The sequence goes on along the minus strand of JAMPHT010000024.1, from coordinate 16,419 downwards.
GGAATGCAGATTATCTACATATCAGGGGAGTCCTCCTACGCCCCTAAATTATTCAAGTCTCAGCCAATGGATTTTCTGGTGAAACCGATTACCCAACAACAGATAGAAGACTCGCTTGCTCTGGCCGTGAAGCTGATAGAGAAAAGTACGGAAAAATTTGAATTTCAAAATGGCAGAGTTTACCATTACATTTCATATAGCGATATAATTTATTTTGAAAGCGTCGGGCGCAAAATAAGAATAGTGGAAGCAGATGCAGAGGAAGAGTTTTATGGAGAAGTAAGGGATCTGGACAAGAAACTGCCAAAAGAATTTCTCCGAATTCACCAGTCATATATAATAAACAAGACCCATGTACTCAGGTATACTTATGAAATGGCGGAGATGGACAATGGTACGATGTTATCTATCAGCAAGGCATATCGAAAGCAAGTGCGGGAAAAGTTGTTGAAGGGGTAAGTTATGACGGACATTATTATTTGTGTTGCAACGAACCTGTTTAGAATTTATCTGCTTAGCAGATTTATATGTATTTTTCTTGATAATGAGGAAAATAAAAATTGCGATGAAAAAATGAGGCATATGCTGGCATATGGCGGATTCTTTATAGTAAATACGGCTGCCTACCTGGCTTTCCATCTGACATGGGTCAATATTATCTGCAATTTGACTGGAATAAGTCTGATTGTTTTGACATATACGAGATCGGCCAGGATGATTCTGTTTGTGACCTGCTCTGTCTATATGATCAATGCAGGTTGTGAAACGATCGCCATCTTGCCGTTTGTAAATTATAAGGACGGCGTGGGATTCAATCAAATCTATGAAGTGATCCATATGTTCCTGCTGCTGATCTGTGAGGTACTCACGGAAAAAATTGTTGGTACTCGGCATAAAGCAGAGAATGTCCGCAACCTGTCTATAGGACTGATACCCCTGTGCAGCATTGGAATGCTTTGTGCACTGATTTATTCGGAAAGCAGTACACAAACAGGGCTTGTTATAGCAAGCATAGGACTTATCCTGATTAATTTCTTTACCTTTTACTTGTATAATATGCTGTCAGATGCTTTTGCTCACCAATATGAGAATGAGATTTTACGGCAGGCAATTCAGGGATATTCAAATCAACTTGATATTATGCTTCAGGGCGAGGAAAAAGTAAAGGCGCTGCGGCATGACATGAAGCACCATATGAATGAGATAAAGATACTGGCAGCAAAGAATGAGAACAGAGCGATTGAAAAGTACATAGACGACATGAGGGATTTTATTTCAAATCCGGACGAAATCGTATCTTCAGGGAACATTGAGATCGACAGTGTGATGAATTATATGCTGATCAAGGCAAAACAGGAGCTGCACACAGTAAATATCAATGTTCGGCTTCCAAAGACAGTGAAACATTCCTTTGACATAAACGTGATTCTGGGAAATTTATTGGAAAACGGCATTGATGCGGCAAGGCAGACGGAAGAAAAAAGGCTGGACGTCAGCATAGAATTACAGCAAGGCGTTCTGCGGATCCAGATCGAGAACAGCTATAACGGGAAATTGGAAAAGAAGCATAAAAAGTTACTTACTACAAAACCTGAAAAAGATCTCCATGGTATTGGTCTGGAAAATGTGCGGAAAATAGTGGAAAAGTATGATGGAATCATGGAAATATGCCCTGACAAGGATACATTCCGCGTTACGTTGATTTTGTATATGTCAAAAACAGGAAACTGAGGCTGCCAGCTGCTTAAATTCTGAGGGCGGCAGACAAATATGCAATTTTTATATGCCGTATTTTATATGCTATATCACTATAAAAGGTCTAGTTATTACATTAACATTACCCAATTATTACAGGAAACCGCACAAAAAGCTTTTATGTGCTATACTTTCTCCGAAAGGAGGAGTAAAATATGTTTGGCAAAAACAAAGGTATTATTGCGGTTTTAGTGGGAGTAATGTTATTGTGCCTGTTAAGCGCCTGCACGGCCGACGGTAATAGCACGGATAATGAATCTCAGAAAGAAAATGCTTCGGCGGAGCAAGGATTCAGTTCCGAGGATTTGCCGTCCGAAACGGACGGTCCAGGGTCGCAGGCTGCCGAAGAGGATAAACCATCCGAAACTGAAGGCACAGGAGAGCAGGTTGCCGAAGAGGATAAACCATCCGGAATGGAAGATATGTATAAAGCAGTACTTTTGGGAGAAGATTTTATCAATGTCGATCATAAAGAAGATAGAAAATTAAATATTGAAAATATCAAAGAGGTGGTTTCTGACGAAGACTGGGTAACGGCAAGGGTAAAGAAGTTCACAATCATTGATTTGGACGGAAATGGAGAAAATGAAATTGTTCTTTGGATAGAAGCAAATGATGATTTGGATTATGGATTTGAAATTTTGTACTATAAAGATCAGGAAGTCTACGGATTTACATTGCCGGCTAGAGGGTTTGAAGAGCCGAAGGCAGATGGGACATTCGACTATTTAGGAGGTATAGGTTATAGCGGAACAGGGAGATTGCAATTTTCTAAGGGTGGATATGCTATTGGAGATGTATGGGATAGCGAATCTCAAGTGAATAAACCTGATCTTGGCTGGTATGACTTGACCCCCGAAAGTGTGGAACTTGCTTTTGAAAATAGATTTGAAAATAGAAAATAATTTCATGGCTGGTAAAATCAATGCATCGGTGGTATAATATCCTTAATTTCTCTGAAGGGAGGTCCACATGAAAGCATTTAACGAAAATAAGTACATGGTAAGAATAGCTTTTGCCATTGTGATTGGTATTATTTGCGTTGGCGCATTTTGTTTTGGCTCAGGAAGAGATGCGATACCCACAGCCGCGGATAAGGAGGAAGCCTACAGGGAGTACACGGCGAAGGTGCTGGAAGAGAGGTTGACAGCTTCCAGGGTCATACTGTCCTGTGACGTGGACTTCGAGGTGGATGACAATGCTGTCACGAAGGTGTACCTGACTTTGGATTGTGCAGAGCTTTTAACTACTGAAACAGAAGATAATATAAAAGACAATGTAGCGGGCGCAATGAATTTGTCAGCGGAGGATATATTCATAAGCTATTAGCAAATATTCAAAACAGGACCCTGAAACGGCAAAGTGAAAAGTGTCGCTGCGGTGATGCTTCATGCAAGGACTATGGCAACATAGTCCTTGAAATATTTTGCAGGAGATTTTTTATACTATCTGTTTTTTTATTGAAGAGAAGAATAGACTGTGCTACTATGTTTCTGCAAATTATTGTCCGGTGACTGATCTTTGGGATGAAAGGTGGATGCCCTGATGAAAATACTGATCGTGGAAGATGATGAAGCCATTGCGGATCTGATCTGCATGAATCTGGAGGCGGAGGGCTATCAGTGCATCCGTGCCTGTGACGGCGCAGAGGGCGTGGAATTTTTTGACAAGGGCGGTTTTGACCTGGTGCTGCTGGATATCATGCTCCCGAAGCTGGACGGCTACGGCCTTCTGGAGTACATAAAGCCCTCAAAGACTCCTGTCATTTTTCTCACGGCAAAGGGAGCTGTGGAGGAGCGTATCAGGGGCCTGAAGGCAGGGGCGGACGATTATCTGGCAAAGCCCTTTCAGGTAGGAGAGCTGATAGCGAGAGTGGAGGCTGTACTGCGAAGGTTTGCACCGGAGGGAGCGGTCCTGCAGCTGGGAGATGTGACCGTCCTGCCGGATGCCAGACAGGTATCCAGAAACGGATGTCCGGTAACGCTCACGGCAAAGGAATTTGACCTTCTGGTGGAGCTGCTGCAGAATAAAAACGTGGCGCTGTACCGGGAACGGCTCTATGAAAAGGTGTGGAAGGAGCCCTTTCCGGGAGAGACCCGGACGCTTGATTCCCATATTCAGAGGCTGCGCAAAAAGCTGGGCTGGGAGGATAAGATAAAAACCATATTTCGGATAGGCTACAGGCTGGAGGGATAGAATGCGTCTTTTTACCAAAATTTTCCTTCTGGGCGTACTTGTATTCAGTCTTGCGTTCTCTGCCTCCGGATATTTTCTGCTTCGCTTCTCTCTGGAGAGCAGTCTTGCAAGAGAAGAGGATTTTGCCCTGAAGCAATATCAATACGATAAATTTACCGTTGAATCCGCAGCGCTGACGGTATCGGATATCTCTGTTGATTTCAGCATAGAGGTGGAATCGGCGCCGGAGGATCAGAAAAGCTTTATCATATGGCAGACCTTTTCGGAGGAGCTTTCCACAGAGGAGGGATATGAGGACAGCAGCCTGTTTGGGGTACAGGACGGCAGCCTCTTTGAGGCGCTGGCAGCGGAGTTAAGTATGCCTGCGGCTTTTTTGGCGGAGGATAAGACTCCTTTTTATTCGGAAATAGAAGGTCTGGATACTTCTTTTCTGGAGAAGCTGTCGGAGGGGACCCATACCTGGCAATTTCGGAAAGACGGGGAGGGCGGCTCCATCCTGGTGGGGAGCATACTGCGTCTGGATAGTCAGCCGATCTACTTTGTCACACAATGGGATATCAGTAAGACCCTTGAGCAGCAGAAAACCATGGGGCAATATTTTGTAAGGTGCTACTGGATAGCCATGGCGGCAGGGATGGCTGTTCTGATGCTGTTGTCCGCCCTTCTCACAGGCTCCTTGAACAGAATGTCAAAGGCGGCCCGCCGGATAGCGGAGGGCGACTATGGGCAGCGGCTCCCTTTGTCCGGACGGGATGAGGTCGGGATCCTTGCGGAAAGCTTCAACCAGATGGCTGACGCCGTGGAAGGGAAAATAGAGGAGCTGGAAAAGGCCGCCAGGGCAAAGGAAGATTTTGTGGCAAATTTTGCCCACGAGCTGAAAACGCCCCTCACCTCCATTATCGGCTATGCGGACACCATTTATCAAAAGGAGCTTTCCAGGGAAGAAAACCGCAGAGCGTCTTTACATATCTGGAATGAGGGTATGCGTCTGGAGGCCCTTTCCCTGAAGCTGATGGACCTGACGGTAATGGGGAAGCAGGATTTTACGCTGACGGAGCTGCCCGGTGACGAGCTGCTGCGGGATGTGGCGGAAGGGCTTGCCCCCATGCTTTCGGAAAAGCAGATCGAGCTCAAGCTGCAGGCGGAACCGGCCTATGTCCGCGCAGACTACGATCTGCTGAAAACACTGCTGCTGAACCTGACGGATAATTCCATAAAGGCGGGGAGCAGCCGGATAGAGCTGTCGGGCCGGGTGAGAGAGGGAAAATATCTTATCAGTGTCCGGGATGATGGCTGCGGAATGGAGGAGGAAGAGCTTTCACGCATTACGGAGGCATTTTATATGGTAGACAAGGCCCGTTCCAGAAAGCAGCACGGCGCAGGGCTGGGGCTGGCTCTGGCGGACAGGGTCGCAGAGATACATGGAGACAGGCTTCATTTTGAGAGCCGGAAGGGCTTGGGAACGACGGTATTCTTTTCGCTGGATCTTGTTCCTGCGAGCAAAATGTGTTTTTCAGACACATGAGTCAAGTCAACCGCGTTGACTTTGGGGCGTTTCAATTTTCATGCCTATGCATCGCAGATGCATTTTGCTTTGCGGCGGGGTGTTGACTGGCAGGCGTGCCAAAGAACGCAAAGGGGTGTCACTATGAAGGTGCAGTCACAGGAGGCGGAAGCATTCCGCCGGGAAGAAGGCCGTCAGGGGAAAAAGGCGGCGTCCCTGCAGGGGCGCAGTCCCATATGGATCAACCTGCTGGGTATCCTGTCCGCTTTCGTCATTGCCTTCGGCGGCTGGTTCCTGGTGCAGGGTATGCTGTCCATGGAGGAAAAGAGCCTTTTGTCCGGCGGCGGGATGGTGGAGCTGTATCAGGCGGGAACCGCAGAGGCGGCGGAAAGCAGGGATATATCTGTTTTGGAGCCGCTGACGGAGGAAGAGCTGGTACAGACCGTAAACGCCTTGGAGAACAGGGGAGAGATCCTGCCTCATGAGCCGGATCGGGAGCAGTTGTCCATGACGGAAGCCATTCAATGCGGTATGAGCTGGGTGGAGCATATTTTAGCGCCGCATTTTGGAATATCCGCTTTCTCCTCTGAGGAATACAGGATAAGCTGCTATCTGTGGAGACCGGAGCCGGACGCCGCAGAAGGTGCAGGCGCAGGTAAGAGAGCTTCAGGAGGTACAGCTGCGGAGAGTACAGCCGCCGGAAAAACGGCTTCGGGGGAACCCCGGTGGGAAACCCCGTGGCTCAGCTTCTGGACAGTATCCGTAAGCAGTCAGGAGCTGGAGGTCGAACTGATCTTAAATGCCGTCAGCGGCCAGGTGCTGGACGCCTCGATCAGATGCGCCTCGCCCGTGGAATATCAGGAGCGGGAGCAGCTGCTCTCGCTCCTGGGCGAGTATGCCCATTCCTTTGGCCTGGCAGGGGAGGACGAGCTGTTTTACAGTGGGGAAAGCGAATCCGGGGCCAAAAAGCTGCCCTGGTATCAGAGCGTGGGGACGCAGGGCCTTTTCGCAGTCATTCAGGCGGACAGCCTGGCGATATCCACGGCGGACGCCGAAAACCCGGAATATGCGGAATATTTGAATATTCATTTATATCTCATGCAGGGGCCGTAATATTTTACAACTTAGGCACAGGTCGGACACAAGCCTTTGACATTTTCCTGTTACATTGTGAAAGTAATCATCATATCTTTCAGAAAAGGAGTGGACAGGAAATGAAAAAGAGAAGATGGAGAAGGCTTCCGGCATTTATGCTGGTACTTGGGCTTCTGGGAGGGATGCTTAGCGCCTGCGGAAAAGACGGACAGGAGGCCGGCGGCCCATCCGATCCGGGAAAGGCGGCCGGGCAGGACGGGGGCAGCGGCAGATATGTGGAACGGGAGATAACGCTGCCCGCCGAACTGGAGGACCAGGCGATCCTGCAGATATTTAAGGGCGGGGATTCTCTGCATCTGCTTACCGCAAAGCGGCAGGACGGCAGAACCTGCTTAAGCGAGTGGAGCCTGCAGGGTGACAGCTTTATTGATGTGACGGGAGACTGGCTTGCGGGACTTGAGCTGCCGGACACAGGGTGGATCGAGGCGAAGCTGGCACAGGCGAAGGAGGGTATTTCGTACCTTTATGCCGGATTTGTGGCGGAGGGAGAGGGTTCCTTCCGGGGGCATCTGTGGAAGGAAAGCGGCGCTTCCGCAGAGGAGATCACGCCGGAAAAATGGACGGTCCCGGACGAGCAGTGGGGCAGCTATGAAATGATCCAGGGGCTGGCGGCTCTGGACAACGGTACGCTGGCAGTGCTTTCCTACACCTCGTTAGATATCTTTTCCGGCGAGGACGGTCGGCTGCTGGAGAGCGAGTCTCCTTCCGCGTCCTATGAAGGCGGCGTTGTGACGGACGGGGAAAATATCTATCTCTGCTCGTCAGAGGTCGGCGGTGGACAGATCGAAAAGAGAAAGGACGGCAAAAGCGCAGATGCGGCGACTTTTTCCTATCCAGATCTGAAAGCGGACGCAGACGGGGAGAATGGAGGCGGAGGCGCCGGCGGCGCAATTGTCATCGGCGGGGCGGGCAGCCTGGCGCTGGATGCTTTAAAGGACGGCGCCCTGTATGCGGCAAATGAAAACGGTATTTTCCGGCTGTCGGGAAACGGGCCGGAGGAACAATGGGAGCTGCTGGCGGAGGGCATTGAGACTATGTTTTCCATGCCGGACTGCTACTGCACGGGCTTGTGCGCTTTGGAAAACGGCGTTGTCTATGCGCTGTTTCAGGCGGACGGGGAGCAAAGGCTGAACTGCTATGAATATGACCCTGACGCGGTCTCGGAGGTGACCACAGAGCTGAAGCTGTATACGGTTCATGAGAGCTCCCTGCTGAAGCAGGCTGCCGCCCTGTACCACAAGGCCCACCCGGAAGTGAGGATCACCATAGAGAGCGAATATCCCCTGTACTATGACGGCACTCCCGATTATGACGCCGTTTATAAGAAGCTGAACACCATGCTTACCGGTGATGACGCGCCGGACATTCTGGTGCTGGACCATCTGAATATAGACTCCTATGCTTCCAAGGGACTGCTGGCAGACCTGGAGGATGTGGTAAGGCCCATGGAGGAAAGCGGGGAGCTGCTGTCCAATATCACAGGGGCTTATGTGACAGAGGACGGCAAGCGGTATACGGTGCCGCTGCAGTTTAGCTTTACGCTGGCTCTGGGGCGGGATATTGACAGGGAAAGCATGGAAACCATGGAAAACCTGGCGGATTTTCTGGCCGGGACAGATTACAGCTATATGGGGAATCGGACTCCGGCGGAGCTGGTGGATGACTTTTATCCTTATTTCTGTGAGAAAATAGTCAGTGAAAAGCAGCTTGATAAGGAAGTGCTGGGAAAATATCTGGAATATCTGAAGAAGATCGCCGATAACTGCGGTGTGATCGCCAAGCGGCCTGAGGATGAGATCAGCCTGGATATGTGGGACCTTGCCGGAAAAGCGAAGCTTGCGCTCACTACGGTAAGCGGGTTCACGGATTGTATGTTCCCCATGACCATGGCGGATTATATCAAGGGCGATTACACAGCCTTTGAAAAAAGGTTTATTCCCTCTGAGCAGGTGGGGATCTGCGCAAAGAGCGGGTATCAGGACACGGCAAAGGATTTTCTGAAATTTGCATTATCCAGCCAAGTACAGGACTCCGATTATTACCGGGGATTCCCGGTCAATAAGCTTTCCCTGAAAATGCAGGCGGAAAAGGACCGCTCGGATATGAGCGCCGTTGTTGCGGTGATGGCTGACGACGGGGGATATATAGAGTTTGAGAGCAAGCCTTACTCCCAGGCGACGGCTGAAGCGTTGATGGCTCTGTGCGAAAGGCTGGACGCCCCGGTAAAGGAGGACATTAAGATAAGGGAGATGCTGCTGGAGTGTCTGGGGGGCTACCTGGAGGGCACGCAGTCCCTTGAGCAGACCATTCAGAAAATGGAGGATGGGCTGAAAATGTACCTGGCGGAGTAAAAAACGTATCCCGGTAAGCCTTTTCCAGCTTCAGAAGGGCGATCTTTCTGTCGATGCCCCCTGCATACCCGGTGAGGCTTCCGTTTACGCCGATCACCCTGTGGCAGGGAACGATAACGGATATTTTATTGTGCGCCACCGCGCCGCCGACCGCCTGGGCCGACGCCTTTGCAGGCTCCGCCTGCAAAGCGGCGCGCTGCTCTGAAAGCTGTTTTGCAATGGCGCCGTAGGTGGTGGTCTGTCCGTAGGGGATTCGGCAAAGGATCTCCCATACCTTATTTTGAAAGGCGCTCCCCGTAAAATGAAGAGGCGGCTTAAAATCCGGCTCTTTTCCTTTAAAATAGACGTCCAGCCACCTCGCGGCCTGTTCAAATACAGGCAGCTGCCTCGCCTCATTTTCCCTGTCAAGACAGAGCCCGAAATATTTCTGGCCTTCAAACCATAGCCCCGTCAGGCCGATCTCATCTGCGGCCAGCAAAATACCGCCCAGGGGCGATCCATATTTATAGGTATATTGCATGATCTTCACTCCCGGAAAGTGATCCTGCCGGTGGCATCGTCCATGGACTCCACAATAGCCAGGGATTCCAGGCGGACGCCCATGTCGCGGAGTTTTTGTCCGCCCTGCTGAAAGCCCTTTTCTATGGCTATTCCCACACCCTCCAAAGTGGCTCCTGCGGCGCGGATCAGCTCGATCAGCCCTGCCACGGCGCAGCCGTTGGCAAGAAAATCGTCTATGATCAGGACATGGTCCTCAGAAGATAGAAACTTTTTAGACACAATGATGTCATATTCCCGTTTGTGGGTGAAGGAGGTGACCTTTGAGGAGAAAACCTCTCCGTCTATGTTCAGGCTTTTGGCTTTTTTGGCAAAAACCACCGGGACATGGAAGCTTTGGGCCGCCACGCAGGCAATGCCGATGCCGGAAGCCTCGATAGTGAGGATCTTATTGATGGGGGCGTCGGCGAACAGCCGCCTGAATTCCTTTCCCATTTCGTCAAACAGCTCCACATCCATCTGATGGTTCAAAAAGCTGTCAACCTTCAGAATATTTCCGGCTTTTACCAGGCCGTCCCGCCGAATGCGTTCCTCTAAAAGTTTCATAACAGATTCTCCTTTTTGTGCAAATTGTTGTACTGAAACTTATGCTAGCACATATAGATTGAAAAAACTATAGATTTTTGGAAATCTGTCGAAAAAGATTTGCAAAATCCCGTCCGATGGAGATATAATGTGGTATCACAAATTTGCAGATATGGCGTCACGGATGTTCCTATATGGCGCCGGGGATCTGCAAGTGAGAGAATGGAGGAGAATTATGAAAATCAAAAAAACACTGTGTCTGGTTCTTGCAATGGCAATGATGCTGATGCTTGCCGCCTGCGGGGACTCTGACGGCAAGGAAAAGACGTCCGATTTGAAGATCGGCTGCATCATGCTGGGGGATGAGACGGAGGGGTACACCGCGGCTCATATCAACGGCATCAAGGCTGCGGCGGAGGAACTGGGACTCTCCGATAATCTTGTGTGGAAGTACAAGGTTGACGAGAGTTCTTCCTGTTATGACGCGGCTGTTGACCTGGTCGGTCAAGGCTGTGATATTATTTTTTCCAACAGCTACGGACACCAGACTTACATGGTGCAGGCTGCTGAGGAGTACCCTGATGTGACCTTTGTGGCCATGACAGGCGACTTTGCCGCGATCTGCGGACTTTCTAATTTTAAAAATGCATTTACCTATGTGTATGAATCCCGCTATGTTTCCGGTGTGGCGGCGGGCATGAAGCTGCAGGAGCTTCTATCCGACGGCACCTTGAGTACAGCTACCCAGGCGGGAAGCTTTGACGGAGACGGCAATGTGAAGATCGGTTATGTGGGGGCGTACCCTTACGCGGAGGTGGTTTCCGGCTATACCGCGTTCTTCCTTGGCGTGAGAAGCATTGTTCCCAATGTGGTCATGGAGGTGGAGTACACCAACTCCTGGTTCGACATTGACAAGGAGGGTGCGGCGGCAGAATCCCTGATCGCGGACGGATGCGTCATCATCGGCCAGCACGCGGACTCCACCGGAGCGCCTGCGGCCACCCAGAAGCTGCTGGACAACGGGACCATCTGTTATTCCGTAGGCTATAACATTGACATGAGAGAGACGGCGCCTACCGCGGCGCTGACCTCCGCCACCAACAACTGGAAGGTATATTATAAGCACGCCATGGAGTGCATGATGAATGGAACGGAGCTGGAAGCTGACTGGGCTGCGGGCTATGCCCAGGATGCGGTGGCCATCACGGAGCTCAGCGATTCCTGTGCGGCGGGCACTGCGGAGAAGATCGCGGAGGTGGAAGCGGCGCTGAAGAACGGCAGCCTGCACGTCTTTGACACGAATACCTTTACCGTGGGCGGAGAAAAGGTGACTACCGCGCCCTGCGATATGTCCTTCATGGACTGGTCCATAGGCCAGGCGATCTATCAGGGTGAGACCGTGGAGGCGATCAAGGACGGCTACTTCTCCGAGTCCACCTTCAGAAGCGCGCCTTATTTCCAGCTGCGCATTGACGGCATTACCGAGAACGCAAACTAAACTAAATACAGTCTGACGGTAAAAGAGGACGGTACAGGGTCCTCTTTTATCGTCTTAGTCGTGACAGCTTCTATTGTTTGTCAGAAAGGAAGAAGCCTGATGGAATGTGCCATCCAGATGAAAAACGTTACCAAGACCTTTGGCTCGGTGACAGCCAATAAGGATGTGTCCATGGACATCTACAAGGGAGAGATACTGGCGCTGCTGGGGGAGAACGGCAGCGGCAAGACCACCCTTCTCAATATGCTTGCAGGCATTTACTACCCGGATTCCGGGGAAATACTTGTAAACGGCAGACAGGTGGAGATCCGCTCGCCAAGGGACGCCTATGACCTGAAGATCGGCATGATCCACCAGCATTTCAAGCTGGTGGACGTATTTACCGCCACAGAGAATATCGCTCTGGGGCTGGACAGCAAAGAGAGGTTCGATTTAAGGAAGGTCAGGAAAAGGGCGGAGGAGATCTGTGAAAAATATCGGTTTGAGATGGACTTTGACAAAAAGGTCTATACCATGAGTGTCTCCCAGAAGCAGACCCTTGAGATCGTCAAGGCGCTGTACCGGGGGGCGGATATACTGATCCTGGACGAGCCCACCGCTGTCCTCACGCCCCAGGAGACGGAGAAGCTGTTCCAGGTCATCCGCAACATGAAGGCGGATGGCAAGTCTGTGGTCATCATTACCCACAAGCTGCAAGAGGTCCTTGCCATTTCTGACAGGGTGAGCATTCTGCGCAGGGGTGAGTACGTGGGCAGCGTAAATACCGGGGAAGCCGATGAAGGCATACTGACGGAAATGATGGTGGGCAAGAAGGTGGATCTGAATATCGAAAGGCCGGAACCGGAAATAAAAGTGAAGCGCCTGGAGGTGAGAAACCTTTCCGTAGTCAGCGAGGAGGGCGTAAACATCCTGTCGGATATCTCCTTTGACGTGTACGGCGGGGAGATCTTAGGGGTAGCGGGGATCTCCGGCAACGGCCAGAAGGAGCTGCTGGAGGCCATTGCGGGTCTGCAGCCTGTGACGGAGGGAGGCAGTGTAAAGTATTACAACGAGGCGTCCGGCAGCGAGCCGCCCATGGAAGTCATCGGCATGAACCCCAGGGTGATCCGCAACGCCGGGATACATATGTCCTTTGTGCCGGAGGACCGCCTGGGCATGGGGCTGGTAGGCTCTATGGGAATGACCGGCAATATGATGCTGAAAAGCTACGACAGGGGCAGAGGCTTTCTGACGGACAGGAAGAAGCCCCAGGATCTGGCGGAGAGCATTATGAAGGAGCTGGGCGTGGTGACTCCGGGAGTCAATACTCCCGTATCCAGGCTTTCCGGCGGCAATGTGCAGAAGGTGCTGGTGGGCCGGGAGATCTCCGAATCCCCCATTGTGCTGATGACCGCATATGCGGTGCGGGGGCTGGACATCAATACCTCCTATACCATTTATGATCTGCTGAATCGGCAGAAAAAGAAAGGTGTGGCGGTCATCTATGTGGGCGAGGATCTGGATGTGCTGCTGGAGCTCTGCGACAGGATACTGGTGCTCTGCGGCGGCAGGGTCAGCGGTATTCTGGACGGGCGCAGCACCACCAAGGAAGAGGTAGGGCTTCTTATGACAGGAGGTGTAAAGGTTGAGTAACGCACAGATAAAAGAACCTCTGATGCGGGTAGTGAAGCGGGACGGCGCAAGGCTGCGGGAAAAAATAGCGGCCCGTGGGGCGGCGATCCTGCTTGCCCTGGTGCTGGACGCTTTGTTTATCTTTTTTGTCACGGGATTGAATCCCTTTTCAGTCTACGGCGTGATGTTTCGGGGAACCTTTGGCACGAAGATCCGCTTTTCCTGGGCCATGCGGGATCTGGTCTCCCTGCTCTGCATCGGGATCGCTCTTGCGCCTGCCTTTAAAATGCGCTTCTGGAACGTGGGAGCCGAGGGCCAGGTGCTTATGGGGGGTCTGGTGACGGCTCTGATCATGGTGTACTTCGGCAACCGGCTTCCGGCGCCGGTATTGTTTTTAACAATGCTGCTTACAAGCGTGGCGGTGGGAGCGGTGTGGGGGCTGATCCCCGCTTTCTTTAAGGCAAAGTGGAGGACCAACGAGACCCTGTTCACCCTGATGATGAACTACGTTGCCACCAGCTTTGTGGCCTGCGCCGTGAATGTCATGCGGGGACAGGCGTCCAGCCTGGGCAAGCTGAATATGGGAAGCCAGGCGGGATGGTTTCCGCAGGTGTTCGGGCAGCGGTACAATATCAATATCATTGTAGTTGTCATACTGACCTTTGCCATGTACTTTTATCTGAAATATACAAAACACGGTTATGAGATCAGCGTTGTGGGCGAGTCTGAAAACACCGCCCGCTATGCGGGGATCAGCGTGGCCAGGGTCATCATGCGGACCATGGCTATTTCAGGAGCCATCAGCGGGCTCTGCGGCTTTCTTATCGTCTGCGGCCGGGACCAGACCATCTCCACCACCACCGCAGGGGGCAACGGCTTCACGGCTATCATTGTGGCCTGGCTGGCGAAGTTCAACACCTTTTACATGGCGCTGATCGCTTTCCTGCTGGTGTTTTTGCAAAAGGGTGCGGCGGAGATCGCGTCGGCCTACGGCCTGAACGATTATGCCGCCTCCATTATCACGGGCATTATCCTGTTCTGTATTCTGGGCAGCGAGTTTTTCATCAACTACAAGGTGATCTTCCGCACCGGAAAGGGGGATAAAGCGGCATGAGCAATCTGATCGCATGGATCATCAGGGCGATTCCCTTCGGAACCATTATCATGTACGGCGCCATGGGGGAGATACTGACGGAAAAATCCGGGAACCTGAACCTGGGAGTGCCCGGCATCATGTACCTGGGCGGTTTTGCAGGCTTTGCCAGCGCGTTTTATTATGAAAACAATGCGGCCAGCCCCAACGGAGCGGTCTGTGTGCTGCTGTCCTTTATCTGCTGTGTGGCGGCTTCCATGCTGGGAGGGCTGATCTACAGCTTTCTCACCATTTCCCTGCGGGCCAACCAGAACGTGACCGGCCTTGCCCTGACTACCTTCGGCATGGGCATTGCAAACTTTTTCGGCGTGTTCATCTTAAACGGAAAGAGCTATACCGCCGCGCCGCTGGCAAACAGCGCCTATACCCGCAAGATTCCTTTCCTGTCAGGGCTGGGGGCTGTGGGGCAGACTGTGTTCGGGTACGGCTTCCTGGTCTATGGGGCTATCGTTCTGGCAGTGGCGCTGCACTTTTTCCTGAACAGGACGAGAGTGGGACTGAACCTCAGGGCAGTGGGGGAGAATCCGGCAACGGCGGATGCTGCCGGTATCAATGTGACAAAATACAAATATCTGGCCACCTGTATCGGCGCAGGCATTTCCGGGATCGGCGGGATGTATTATGTTCTGGATTACAATTCCGGCATATGGGCCACCACGGGACAGATCGAGGCTCTGGGCTGGCTTGCGGTGGCGCTGGTGATATTTACCACCTGGAGGCCCCTAAACGCTATCTGGGGGGCGTACCTGTTCGGCGTGCTTTACTGGCTGTACCAGTTCCTGCCCAGCCTGATGGGCTTCACCGTGGCAAGCTATGTGACGGATCTGATCCAGATGGTGCCCTATGTGGTGACTATCGGGGTGCTGATCGTCAGCAGTCTCCACCGGAAAAAAGAAAACCAGCCCCCTGAGCATCTGGGACTGGCATATTTCAGAGAAGAACGTTGAGGATCAATATCTCTACGCTCATCATATCGTTCATACGGCCGCTCTTGACGGCCTCCTCCGCCTCGACGCATTGCTGCAGAGCATTTCGCAGGGTGGAGGTCTTGAACCGCGCCGCCTGATTCACGTACTTTTGTGCGATGAAGGGCGGCACGCCTATTTTTGCGCCGATGGAGCGGTTGTCATGGCCGCCGGATTTCAGTTCCTTTGTCTGCAGCAGCATATTGCACTGCCTTGCAATGAGGAACAGGATGCGCATGGGCGGCTCCTTCAAGGCAAGCAGGTCATAATAAAGCTCCAGAGCCTGCCTCTGCTTTTTGTCCGCGATGGCATTTATCATATCGAATATATGGTTGCTGACGCGGGTGGTGCAGATGGCTTCCACGTCCGCGTCCGTGACCACGTCCCTGTCCATGCAGTAACAGATCAGCTTCTCCAGCTCCATCTGGATGTTGTCCATGCCGGTGCCGGTCTTGGAGATGATAAGCTGGGCGGTGCCTTCCGTGATCTTTTTTCCATCCTTCGCCAGTGTGCCGCCGATCCAGCGCTTCAGCGTGTTCTCGTCCTGAGAGCCGAATTCCGCCGCATAGCCCTTTGACTGAACCGTTTTATAGAGCTTGCTCCGCTTGTCTACCTCGCTTTCCGAAAATACAAAGAAGGTGGTGTCGCAGGGAGCGGCCAGGTATTCCGCCATTTTTTCCCCGCCGGATTTGAACAGGCCGCTGTCCGACAGAAAAATGACCCGGCGCTCCGCCAGAAAGGGCAGGGTCTCCGCCAGGTCGATGATTTCGCCCACAGACAGGTCCTTTCCCTCATAAAAATGCACGTTCATAGTGTCGCCCTCGGCGCAGAGGGCGTCCCGCAGCTTTTCCCGGTACTGCCGCCGCAGATATCTCTCCTCTCCGTAGAGCAGGTAAGCCTGTTTGAATTTATTTTGTTTGATGTCCTCGGTGATCTGTTTCATGCAGCTGCCGTCCGTTTCTCATTTATTCCCGCGAGCAATGAGCCAAGTCAACGAAGTTGACTTTGTGCCGTGCTTTCTCTTTGATTTTGCCCTTATTCCGGGCAATTGTCAAGTTTTTATGTAAATGCGGCAGTCCAGCCTTGTAAATTAAGTTACTTTTCACACAGTAGCCAGATGAATAAATACGCATATCTAAAGTAGAATC